>DASQTR010000531.1:0-5902 GCA_035641795.1 Ilumatobacter sp. | reverse complement strand
ACATCGATGTGTCCATTGAGCATCAGCGTCGGGCCGTCACCATTCCCCGCAAGACGACCGACGAGCCCCCACGCCTCTCGCCGAGGTACCTCCATGCCGGGGAAGTCGGCAAGGCCGACGAGCTCGTCCAGATCGATCCGCCAGTAGTCGATCTCGAGGCCCGCGCCACCCATCCGATCCGAGAACAACTGCTGCGCCTCGTTCTCGGCATCGCTGCCGCTGACGCTCGGCACTCGAACCATCGCCGCCACGTCCTCCACCATTGACGCCGCGGCCGCGTCCACTTCGTCCAACACTGCCGCAAGGCGTCGGTCCACGGGCTCATGTTCGCGCAGCAGTCACGAACCGACCGCGTTCACGAGGTAAGACACGAAGGTCGGCTGGTACCGTCTCGACTGGTCACCCGGTACTGCCGGAGCCGCTGCTCGCGGGCGACGCTTCGGGGCAAGAGCGCGTGCGGCAGCGATGACGACTGCGATTGCGAGATCACAATCGTGAAGCCCTGCCCCCACGGTGATACGTACACGTGTGCGTGCGGACATCCGTTTCAACCGATCGACTGAAAGCCCCCTTCGGAATCAGCACCCGGAGTGCGCGCAACACCTCGTCCTTCATCGCTCGAACATGGGGTATCCGCCGAACCGGATGCTCAGACAAATGGCGCCGAGGATGTGCAGGGTCAGGGCGACGTAGTAGCTGGCCGTTCTCAGTCGAGCCCTCCGGCAAGATCGGCTGGCGATTGGTCCGGTAGGTCGAAGAATCGTCGGAGGCGGGGCCATCGGCGGGGCAAGGCGCCGAGACCCGGGAGATCGAACACGAATGTGGAGATGCTGCCGAAGCGTTCGTAGATGACGGCGTTAAGTGTCATCGACAGCACGATCACCCGACCCATGATGAAGAACCAGCCGAGCGTCACGAGTGTCGTGCCAATCGCACCGTAGAGCTCGGACGCCTTTTCGATCCGCCCGGGCAAGTACAGCTGGCTGAACGCCTGCAGCCCCGCCAGCGTGAGTCCGACCAAGACGGCGCCGGGAAGCACTGCCCCGGGATCCGGCGTCGCACGGGGGAACACGAGCGACACGAGTAGCCAAGCGATCGTGTAGACCGCGAGTGCGGCGACGAATGACAGACCTGCTGCGGCCAAACCGAACTCGTGTCGGATCTTGTTGATGAGCAGCGAGACCAGTGCGATGCCGACCACGAATCCGACCACCGCGCCCAGTGCTCGCACCCTTGCTCTGGCGCGTACGGGTAAGCCCCACGAGAGACAGCTGGCGGCTGACATCACCTTGCTCAGTGCCCGCCCGGCCATGACCATGCCGACCAGTCCGAGCGCGGTGGCGATCCACCGCGTGGAGTGCGACTGGTTCAACGCGTCGTTGATCTGCCCTGCAAGGCTGCCGGTGATGCCCGCCCGCTCGATCTCGCGGCTGCCGATCCATGCTGAGAGGAAGCCGGCTAGGCCGACCATGAACAACAGCAGCGGAGCGAAGAACAGGAAGAGCCGAAACGCGATCGCGCTGCCAACGAGCGTGCCCGCAGCATCCCGGTCACGCGCGTAGATCCTGGCGGCGACGTCGACAAGCGGTCGATCCTGGTGGCGCGCAAGCACAGCGCCGAGCCGTTGGCTTGCCCTCTCCGCCTCGGCACGAGCCCGAGCGATGAGCCGACTTTCGGGGGACCGCTGCGCGTCTCGCGACTCGTCCTGTGGCACACCTTCAGACGACGACTCTGACACCGCCTTCATCATGCACGCGGCGCGCGCTAATGCACTGGTTCAACGGGCGCGTCTAGAGAACTCCGAGCGTCGATCCGCCGAATCGTGACCCGGACGTCAGTTCCTCCAGCCGTGTGAGACCCTCTTCCAGATCCAACGCTGTGTAAATGTCGAGGGCCATGCCAAGCTTGACGATGGAGAACGCGACCTCCGGTTGGATGCCGACGATGACGGTGGTGGCGCCCCGCATCTTGGCCATTCTTGTGAGGTCTCGGAGCGAGCTGGAGCCGAACGAATCGAGGACGTCCAGCGCGGCGATGTCGATGATGATGCCACGCGCCCGATGCGATCCGACCTGATCGACCAGGTCCTGTTGGAACCTGATCAGCTCGGTGTCGTCGAGCGCAGCGTGAATGGAGGCGATCAGGAAGTCACCTTGTCGAAGGATCGAAACGAACATCGCCGCCAGTCCGCTTTCAGCCTGGGTCCGGGCGGCTGACGCGGAAGCCGAGTTGTCGCTCCGCCTCCTCGATGCCGCTTTGAAGATCGCCGATCGTGTTCATCTTGCTCAGGTCGACACCGATCGTTACGAGCGTGCGGGCGATCTCGGACGACAGACCGGTGATGATCACGCTCGCTCCCATGAGGCGGGAGGCGTCCACAGCCTCGACCAGGTGGTTGGCGACCGTCGTGTCGATCTCCGGCACTCCCGTGATGTCGATGACTACCACCTTCGCCCGGTTCGTTCTGATGCCTCGCAGCAGTTGATCGGTCAACTGAGTCGCGCGCTGGGTGTCGAGCACTCCGATGATCGGCAGGATGAGTAGCCGCTCACGCACCTGGAGCACTGGCGTCGACAGTTCGCGGATCGCATCCTGTTGCTGGCGGATCACGCGTTCGCGTTCTTCGACGAAGCTGACGGCGACCGTGTTGGCGATCCGATTGGCCGCCGGTTCGTAGGCGTCCAACACTTTGTCCAAGACGTCGAAGTCGTCGTGATATTTCGCGAAAAGGGATCGAGCCAGGACGTCGCGCAGCAACAGCACGATTCCCACCACCTCGTGCGTCTCGACTCCTCGCGGGATGATCCGTTCGGAGAGATCACGGGCGTAGCGCTGAAGTGCATCGACACTCCCAGTTTCGAGAACTTCGACGTAATTGTCGTAGACGGAAGTGGTCTCCGATCCGATCTCCTGGGGCGTCATCGCCTGAAGTAGACGAGTCGCCTCGATTCGACGAGCCCACTCCGCTCTGAGATCGGATCGATGCTCGCGCAGGTGTGCCACCAGTTCCGGGAGCAATCGGTAGTCGTCGACTTGCTCGTCGTCTTGGATGTTCTTATCGGTCATGGCCAAACCGGTCCTTTCGACGTCGCTCTTCATCACGGGTGCTCGAAGTGAAAGACACGCCTAACGCCGATGCCATTTCGTCATGGTAACGGTGGTGCCGCGGCCTACTTCTGAGCTGATATCGAACTCATCCATCAAACGGCGAGAGCCCGGCAAGCCGAGCCCTCGCCCGCCGTACGTCGTATAGCCCACGGTCATCGCGAGGTCGATGTCGGCAATCCCCGGGCCGGCGTCTCGTGCAGTGATCATGACGCCGGAGGTGTCACCGTCAGACACGGTGTCAATCGTGATTTCGCCACGTCTGGCGAATCGAACGATGTTGCGTGCAATCTCAGAGATCGCGGTCGCGATGACCGTGGCCTCCGTCGACGAGAAACCTGTCTCCAGCGCCACCTCTCGGCCCCTTTGACGTGCGACCACGATGTCCGCGTCAACACGCACAGGAACGGTCCGCGCGTCTGCGGGCCTCGCACGCCGATCGAACAACGGCTCGCTCAACGCAGCACAAAACTCACAGTCGAGGAGGTGCCAGCCGGCGTCCAATGCGGCTTGCCGGCGACGGTCTCCGGCGGACATGGCCATGAGCACAGGGCGGCATTCGGGCGACGGTGGCTCGCCGTGCAACTCGAGCAGATACTCGACGCGGAGCTTCGCCCGGGTTCGGTTGAGTTGGGCCGCCACCGCTCCCGGCGTCGAATCGAGATCGTCGGCGAGGGACTTTGTGTCTTGCCGATCGACCTCGTGGGCGACCAGCAGCTCGCGCTCGTCGGGCCGCAGCCGTTCGAGCGCCGCCCGGACAGCCTCTGTCTCTTCACGTTCCACGATCGAATCTTCGGGCTGGAGGTCGATCCTGGGGTCGAAAAGTCGATGCTCGTGGCGCTTTCCCGTGTCCAGGCGTCGCCATCGCGAGGCAAGCAAGTTGCGGGCGGTGACGATCGCATATGGGCCGGCAGCACCGTCATCGAGTCGGCGCCTGGTAGACAGGAGACGCGCCAGCGTTTCCTGGACGATTTCGTCCACGACGTCGCGATCGTTCACCCGGCTCGCCACCACTCGACGCACGATCGACATCAACTCGATGACGTCGTCTGACGCAATCTCCGACAGTTCCCTCGTTTGCGCCGACGGCTCGATCACCGCTTGTGTCCGGATTCAAGGCACACCCCGCGTGATCGCGGTCGCCGAACTCGCGAACCGTCTCGGCGGCCGAGGACTACAAGGCCGGCAGCCTCTTCTGGGCATTCGCGAGGGGCCGGCATGACGTGGGATCTACCCGCTACAGCGCTCGGTGGAACAACGACGAAATGCCGAGGTGCCGCGTCATCTCGATCCGTCGAAGGCGTTTGTACAGGTAAGCCCCGCCGGGCGTCTGATCCCTTCGAGTGCCAGCCCCGCCTGGGCCCACAACCAATGGAGAAATCGAGCTTCGCGAATCATGTCGGGATAGTCACCACACAAGCCAGTCACATCTCGTCACGTGTCGGCCCGTGATGGAAGCGGGAGCCCGGCGCCCGCATCATCACACGTGGCCATTCCCACCCGCGCCCCGCCGGGGCGCGGGTGGGAAGGTCACTTCTTCTTGCCGATGCCAAACCGCAGCGATTGGTCGCTTTTCATGAACCCACAAGCCGTCGAACTGAGAGCCGTGGGCGCCGACCGTGAACCGCGCATCGTGATGAAGCGCATCGTGATGAAGTCCCGCAAACGTTGGGTGCACCAATGTCGAACCTCCGCCGACAATCGTGATCCGACACGTTGGGCGATCTGACCTGTGTGGACGCGTCTCCATCCTTCCCGCCACTCCGGTGACGCGCCCACTTGCGTCGATCAGAGCGGCGCTAGTTCCGAAAGTGTCAGACACGTGGTGACAGAGTCCGACACCGCCGCCCTGGAGTGCCCCGACTGCTGCCACGCGATGGGCGAGCATGTCCTCATTCAAACCGGCGACAACAACGTGCTCATCTGTCAGGCGACCGATTGCGACTGCGTCGAGATCCGTAGCAACGCAAGCGCCGCTGATGGCGAGCAGATCGAGCGGTCCGACTGACGGCGAGCCACGGCGCGCCAGGTAGGCAACCCGCAAACCGTGTCAGCGACCGCTCCACGTGAGCCCGAGCCGTACCGCCTTGTCTTTGATCGCATCGATCAGGGCATCGGGTGACCCCTCGCAGGCCTCGAGCTCCTCTGGTCCGAGGAGCGGCACGATCGAGGACGACGTCTCCGCAACGACGAATGGCGGAGGTCCTGCTGCTACTCGAACCGCGTCCGGTTGATCATCGCGGTGGTAGGTCTGGAAGGGCACCGGAAGCGACGCTCGCGAGGTACGCCATTCCGGGCGCTCGCGGACCGAGCCATGCGTGATGTCGCAGAGCGCGCAATGGGCACGGCCGAGTCGTGCTCGCGTCCAATAGCGAAGTTCGCCCAGGATCGTGCCGTCGGCGTTGTACACGCCGACCAGCCGAGTGATCGACAGTGGTGAAGCGCCAGCCACACGCGCAACCTAACGGATCCGATTCTCAACGAGTGGTCGCCTCGCTGACGCCAATCCCCAAAGCTGGTCGATGACACGCCGTGTGGCCGATCGTGTTGAACGTCGATGTAACGGGCGCTCCGGGACCGGGTACCAAAGAGTCAGCGGTCCGAGAGGAGGCCAACGTGCTCGCAGATCCACCTCCGGCCGGTCGCCATGAGACCGGTATCGACACGGCGCAACGCACGCAGCCGCCCGCAGGCGACCGAGTACGACGGTCCCACGCGGGTCTGCTGGGCTTCGTGGCCGGCGCTGTTGTGGCGATCGCCGTCGCGCTCCTGATCATGCAAAACACCCACGACACAG
>DASQTR010000530.1:0-4888 GCA_035641795.1 Ilumatobacter sp. | reverse complement strand
GGTGAATGCACCGCCGGCGTCGGTGGCCGCCGACCCGACGGGAACCTCGAGATCGTCGACCACGAACAATTCGGCCTGGGCGCCCGACAGTCCGGTCCCGGTACTCGTCAAGAGCACCCCGATCACCGCGCCGGGGTTGGTCGGCACGACGGCGCCGCCTGCCTCGTTGGCGCCGAGCGCAGCGTCGAGCACCTCGTCGGACACGCTGGCTTCCTCGACGACTCGGTCGAACGTCTTGCTCAGCACGAATGCGAACACCGCCGCGGCCGTGAGCAGCCCGAGCAGCGACAGCATCCAACGCCCGATCCGTGGGCGTTGGATGAACGTTCCGAGCGTCTCGACGCGCTGGTCGGTCTCGACGCCGAACGTGAATGTTCGGGCGCGCGGCTGGCCGAACCAGTTTCGCCCGCCTGTCGCGGTCACCTCGATCACCTGGTCACGCCCGGGCGCGACGAAGACGCTCGGGGGCGTGAATCCGAATGTCGCCAGGTCCTCGGGATCGATGGCGTAGCCGATTGCGTCGACGGCGGCGTTGCCGACGTTCGTCACGATCATCCCGAAACGCGCGCTGCGTCCGGCCGTGATCATGGTTGGGTCGAGTCGCAGTGACGCTGTGGTCCGGGGCCGGACTTCGAGCTCCACCTCGCTGAGCGAGAATGCCCCGGGATCGTCGTCGGACGACACGTTGACCGAGATCGTGCGGTGGGACGCCGGGTAGTCCTCCGGGAGGGCGACGCCGATGTCGATGTTCTCGGTCTGGCCGGGGAACAGCGACAACCGGTCGGGGGTGACCGTGACCCACGAGGGGTCGAGCCCGAACACCTGGACACGGAAGGCGTCGATAACCGGCGACGTGTTGGTGACCGACACCGAGATCGTGCCCCGGTCACCCGGGGCCACCGCGACGAGCTCGGGTTGCGCCGACGTCCTCATGGTCATACCGGCACCATCGACACGTCGCGGACGGTGTCCACACCGGCAACCACACTGACGAGCACGATCTGTCGTGCAACACCGCCCCGAGTCAACGTGAGCGTGTACGAGCCTGCCGGGACGTCGGCGAACGCGTAGGCGCCGCCCGGGTTCGTGGCGCTCGTCGTGATCTGGCTGTGGACGCCGTCGGTCAGCACCACCTGCACCTCACCGAGCCCACCCCCACCGAGGCTCACGGTGCCGCGGACCTCGGACATGGTCGACAGCAGCACGACGGTGCCGACGTTCTGCTCGCCCGCTCCGTCGAACGAGGCGCCGACCGTCTCGCTCTGAAATTCGTCGCCGCTGAACGTGATCGTGTAGTCGCCGGGCACGGGCAGCCCGGAAATCGTGAAGCTGCCTGCGGCACCGCCCGCGCTGCCCGTCGTGAGCGTCGACGTCGCGCCCTGGAATGCTTCGCCGGTAACCTCGACCGCGATCCCTCCCAGTGGGGCTCCGTCGCCGGCCACCGTCGCACCCGTGACCGTGCCACTCCCGCTGACCAGTGTGGCCCCGAGGCTGGTGGTTGAACCGGCGGGCAGGTTCAGCGACTTGGTCAGGCTGCTGAAGCCGTCGCGCTCGAACGTCACGACGTACGTCGCCGGCGTCGGCAGGCCGTCGAGCCGGTACTGACCGACGTCGTCGCCGGTCGTCGCCGTCGTGGTGCGCACCTCGGTCGTGCCGGATCGTGCGACGACCTCGACGTTGCCGAGCGGCGCGCCGGCGGCATCGACGGAACCCTCGAGGACACCGTCCTCGGGCACGAGGTTGACGGTGTTGATGATCGCTTGCTGGCCACCGCCGACCTGCTGCTCGAACAGCTGGGTCTCGAAGCCTTCACCGGCGACCGAGACGACGTAGGTCGCCGGTGTCGGCAGGGGCCCGAGGTCGACGTTGCCGTCGGTGGTCGTGTGTGTGAACGTGGGCGGCGCCTCGCCCGTCGCCTGCTCTTGCACCATCGTGCCCGTGACCGTCAACGGCACCTGTTGGGCGCCTTCGGGGAGCGCGATCTGGCCCGCGATGCGGCCCTGCTCGCCGGTGATGACGACGTCCAGGCCGCCGACCGAATCCGCCGGCAGCACCTCGATCATCCGGCTACCGTTCTCGTCGGCGTACCACACCTCGGGGTATCCATCGGCGCTGAGGCGCAGCTGATACGTGCCCGGGATCAGACTCGGGATGGTGAACGAGCCGTCGTCGTCCGTGGCCGCCGAGGCGATCGGTGTGAGCCCTGCTTCCTCCTCGCCGGCGGCGCCCGACATCGCCTGCGGTGCTTCGGACGTGACGCGAAGCGCCTCAACGGTTATCCGAGCAATACCCTCGTCTGTCGTCGCCGCCGTCACCCTGCCCTCGACCGTTCCTCCGATCAGGCCGAGCGGGATGTTGTCGGGCCCCTCCATGAAGGAGCTCCCGGAGGCCTTGGCGACCGGCTCGGAGGATCGCAGCTCGCTGATGACCCAGAGGAAGATCACCGCCCACAGCAGAATGATCCCGGCGAGCATCAAAGCCGTCAGCACTCCACGCGGGATGCGCGGCTTCTGGTGGAACGTGGCGATCCGTTCCACGACCGTGTCGCCGACGGCGGCCGTGATACGAATCTGGCGCGTCGCCGGTTGACCGAACCACGGACGCGGGCCGCGGAGCTGAATCGGCAGCACCGCGGGCGCATTCGGGCCGAGCACGAATCTGCTCGGATCGACGCGGCAGTCGACTGCACGAGTGGGTTCGAGCGCGCTCACCACCACCGCTGCTGCGGCGTTGCCGGTGTTGGTGATCGTGGCGTCGACGGTTGCCCGCTTGCCGCCGGTCACGATGCTCGGGCGAAGGAACACGTCGACGCCGTTGACGACGCCGACCGTCAGCCAGAAGTCGTGGATGGTCTGCCGATCGTCGGCGATCGTCGACAAGATGCGGACGACGATCAGGTAGTCACCGGCGGGGCAGTCCCGCGGGATGTCGAACACGATCACCAGCCGGTCCGACGAGTCGGGGAAAAGGCTCATCACGGGACGCTCGAGACGAACCCAATCGGGGT
Source organism: Ilumatobacter sp. (assembly GCA_035641795.1). Classification (GTDB taxonomy): domain Bacteria; phylum Actinomycetota; class Acidimicrobiia; order Acidimicrobiales; family Ilumatobacteraceae; genus Ilumatobacter. Next base: position 1,881 of record DASQTR010000530.1, on the reverse strand, counting down.
TGATACCGTCGACGATCGCGGTGACCCCGTCGATCACCTCGGCTGTGTTGGTGACCTCGATCTCGATCCTGGCCGGCTGACCGGGTGTGGCGAGGTAATGCGACTCCGCGAGCGCCGTCTTCATCGTGCGCTCATGTCAACTGGACGCCGCCTACCTCGGGGACCGTCGCGACCAGGGGCGGATCGGTCTCGACCACGATTTCGTCGCCGACCGCGGCGCGGAGGAGGAAGCGTCCGCTGGGGTCGACCCTCGTGGCCCCGATCGGCGACCGCACGACGACACCGACGGCGCGCGGATCGAGCACTTCACCGGCGACGCGTCGGCGAGGTTCACCGCCGTCTGCGCCGATCCTGGCCACCGAAGTCTCGATTACCTTGACCGGCGGTCCGGCGGCAAAAACCACACCGGTCTCGAACTCGGTCGACACGACCATGTTCAGGCCCGGCTTGAGTTGGCCCTCCAGCGCCTTGAACACGTCGAGGTGCTCCTCGCCCGCGCGTGCCATGGTGAGCACCGGCACGTCCATGTCAGCGAACAGGTCGGGGAGGAAATCGCGGGGGATCGCGGCCTGCGCCAACAGGGCCTTGAGGAGGCCGGCGAGCAGCGCTCGCTCATCGCTGTGGACCGACGTCCACGCCGTCACGACATAGCGGAGCTCGAGCACCGGTCTCGCCGACTCGTGGTACGGGACACCGTTTCGCTGCACAGTGCGCATGCCGGTTCGCGAGCGGTCGTTCGACCGGCGGATGTCCCACAGGAAGAGGTTGACGGTCGGCCGCGTCAGCTTGGCGCTCCACTCCCGATCCGGCGCCTCGAACGAGACGTCCACGTCAGTGGCGCTGAGTGGGACGAAGGCGCGGAAGAACGCTTCCAGGCTTTCGTCGATCAACTCCAGCACAACGCCCTCCCAGCCGCGAGTGCCGTCCCACCCACGGCGCGATCCTAACCGCTGGCCGCGCAAGGCCGCGCCGGCCACGGCCCGCTCGGCGATGCCGCTCGGGGTACAGTGACGGCGGTAGGCGCCCACATATCCCTCCGCTCGCTTGGCGTGGCGATGGTCTGTCTCGCGACGATGGCCGTCACGGGGTGTTCGGACGACGACGACGAAGGCGCGCCGGTCGTCAGCCTCGTCCCGAGGGAGGCGGAGGGCACTTGTCTCAACTTCACGGAGGAGGTCGGCGCCGAGGTGACGGAGCTCCCGGTCGTGGAGTGTGCCGTGCCGCACAGCCACGAGATCATCGCCGTCGCCCTCAGCGCGGAGCCCGTGTACCCCGGTTTCGAGGCGCTCGAGGCCGAAGCCCAGCGGGACTGTTTCAGAGCGTTCGAACCGTATGTGAACACGAACCCGTTCGACTCCGAGCTGTTCGTGTCCTGGCTCCTGCCGACACTCACGAGTTGGGAGAAGAATGACCGCCAGATCGTGTGCGTGGTCGGCAACACGAACGATGCGCCGCTCGTCGGAACCGTGAAGGACTCAAGCCGCTGATCGACGTCGCCGGATGGAGCCCGCCGACGCATCGTCGGTCGACGTCAAAAGAGCTCGTGGCCTCCGGGCCGATCCTGGGTGACCGTGCCGAGCACGCCGAAACCTTGAACGCTCGGCTTGGCTCCGACGACGAGCTTGTTGATGAACACGTTGCTGGCGTTGCTCATCTTGTCGAAGATCGACCGGCCCAGCCAGTCGTTGAGCTTGTCTGAGCGCCAATCCTCAAGCGGCACGACGGCTCCCGTGTACACCTGCACCTTCGACGGCAACCGTTTCAGGATGTCCTGGGTCGTCTTGCCCGCCGGCTCCTTGCCGGTATCGGCCATCTCGCGGATCGAGTCGCGTGACATGTGAGCCGTCTCGCCGGAGTGCTGGAGACCCATCGACGCGCCCT
>DASQTR010000529.1:0-6804 GCA_035641795.1 Ilumatobacter sp. | reverse complement strand
AGGCGGTCGTGGAAGCGCACGTGAAGGAGAGTGATGCCGGTGCAGGTCCCGGCCTTGACCTCCGGAACGAAGATCACCATGCGCTGGTCACGGCGTCCGCGAGCCACCAGCACTTCACGTGATTCGGCGACGCGGTGCTTGGTGCCCACGAGCCGCGAGTCGGTGTCGACGCGCGACCGCAGATCGCGTGAGATCCCGTCGCGGTCCACGATCGTGATCGTCGTGTCGTCGATGCGGTAGCGCGTGAACCCGGTGACCTCGGCGACCGCCGGATCCAGATCCGCCAGCACCTTCAGCGTGTGGTACGTGAGCACGTCGCGACCCGCCCCGGCGCGCAAGGTCGCCTGCACCAGCGCACGGTCGACGACGCCTTCGTCGCTGCGCGAGATGCCGACCGTGACCGTCTTCGCCTGGTGCTTGATGGCGTCGACCGGCCGCGTCAGCTCCTCGATCGCTCGCGTGAGGGCGAGCACCAGTTCGTCCACGAGCGCGCCGGGCGTGCCGACGCGGCCGGACGAGGCGGCATACTGCTCGACCGGGTTCGGCGACATGACGTCGCCCAACAGCCCCACCAGGCGTACCGCCGTAGACGCCTCGAGATGGCCGTCGTAGAAGTGATCGCGCAGCCCGTCGAAGAAGCGGTGGGCGTAAGCCGGGATCTGCGACCGCAGCGCGGCGAGCACGATGTCACCGTCGCTGCTGTCGGCTACCGCCCGCTCGATCGCCTCGCGCGCCTCGCGCAACGGGCGTGCCGAGCCGTCGATGGCGAGCGCCGCTTCGTACCCGAACAGGTGCCCGACCATCGCCGAGAGCACGAAACCGAGCGCCGGGTCGACCGGCGGGACGGTGATCGTCGCCGCCGCGCTGTAGCGCTGTTCGCCCTCATCGGCGATCACGATCGGCGTGGCCTTGTGGGCGCGGAAGATCGCCGTTTCCTTCGCCACGTCATCAGCCGTGCTGCCGCGCAGACCGGCGGCGCACACCAGGATCAGCGGTTCTGACGACAGGTCGATGTGCTTCTTGTCCTCGGTGGCGTCGGCGGCGATCGACTTGTAACAGAGCTCGCTGAGTTTGATCCGCACCTCCTCGGCGGCGACCCGGTTGGGACCGTTGCCGACGACTGCCCAATAGCGCTTCGGCGGGGCCAGCCGGCGGGCCGCGTCGGCGATCTCGTCGCGCTTGGCATGCACGCGCTCCATCGCCTCGGGCAGCTCCCGCAGGCTGGCGAGCAGCTCCGCACGACGGCGGTCGGATCCGACTCCGGCTGCCTCGGTGATCGCGCACGCCAGCAACGCGCCGGCCGCAACCTGCGCGTAGAACGCCTTGGTGGAGGCGACGCTCATCTCGATGTCGCGGCCGTCCGACGTGAACAAGACACCGTCGGCCTTCTCCACGAGGTCGCTGCCGCGGCGGTTGACGATCGCGATCACCGCGGCTCCCCGCGCCCGCAGCAGATCGACGGTGCGGTTGGTGTCAGTGGTCGTGCCGCTCTGGCTGACGGCGATCGCCAGCATGTCGCTCATGTCGAGGCGAAGTTGAAACCCGGACAACTCGGTTGCCAGCTCTGCGTCGACATCGAGCTCGCCGTCGCTGAGCATGTCGAGCAGCGCTGCCGCGCTCTGACCGGCGATCGCAGCTGTGCCCTGCCCGATGACACGGATGCGCGTGATCGCGCCGGACTCCAGCCGCGCTGCGATGTCGGGTGGCAGCGCTCGCTCGCCCACTGCGGCGTGCAGGCGGCCGTCGCGCTCGACGATCTTCCCGCGAAGCGTCTTGCGCATCGAGCGCGGCGACTCGGTGATCTCCTTGAGCAGGAAGTGCGGCGCGTCACCGCGGTCGACGTCGCGCGTCGTCACCGTGGCCGTGGCGATGTCGTCGGTGGTGACCGGCATCTCTGTGCCGTCGTAACGCATGCGCCGGATGCCCGCCAGCTCGCCGGCCCGAGCGGCGTCGAGGACCACGATCTCACCGCCGTGCTCACCGTCGAGGCGTAGGAACTGCAGCGTCTCCTCCACCACCCCGTACGGCTCGCTGGCGACCACGAACGTGTCCTCGGCAACGCCGACGTAGAGACCCTGGCCGCTGCCGCACAACGCGAGCAGCAGCGAATCGGGATGCGACGAGCTCATCGCCCCGATCGCGACCGAGCCGTCGAAGGCGCTCACGGTGCGCCGGAACGACTCGATCGCATCGTGGCCGGCGGCGATGTGACGGCTCGTGAGAGCGGGAATGACCTTGGCGTCCGTGGTGATCTGCGAGTGGATGCGCAGCTGGTGCTCGACACGGAGGTCGGCATGGTTGTCGACATCGCCGTTCAAGGCGGCCACCAGATACGGCGTGCCACCGACCGACTCGAGCTCGTCGCTGTTGATCGGGTGTGCGTTCGGTTCTGAGATGATCCCCACGCTCGCCCAGCGCGTGTGGCCCAGCACCGAGGTGCGCGACGAGGAGGCGGCGACGGCGATGCGCAGCAACTGGTCACCGGCCACGGCCGCGCGCAGCACGCGCGTGTTGTCCCCCAGCTCGCCGATCTCGGCAGCTGCCTTGTAGACGAACGACAGCACGTTTCCGAGGATGCGCACCGACCCCGACTGGAACGTCGGATCCTGCGTGCGATCACGGATCGCGTCGTGCACCGCAGAGTCGGAAAGATCGAGGCCGTGATCCTTTACGAACACGTGGATGCCGGCGGAGTCGCGCCCGCGCACCTCGAGCCGGTCGAGTGCCGAGAACGACTGCTGGATCGCGAGGTAGGCGGCGAGGGCGCCCTCGCCGGCGTCGCGCCCGGCGAGCTTGCCGACCTCGCGGGCGGTGCGCAGGCGATCGTTGCGGACGGCCCAGAGCGCATCTCGTAGGGCAATCGACTCCGCGCCGCGGCGCTCCAGCTCCTCCGCCGCGAGGTGGTCGGTCTCCAACCGGCGGTCGGTGTCAGCGGCGAACGCGTCGAGCTGGTCGAGACGCGCGGTGACCGCGGCCACGAGCTGCGGTCGGTCGACGAGTGCCATCAGACCGGGGAGCCCCTTGAGCAGCGCATCGACCTCGGTGAGCGTGCTGGTGACAGCTGCGACGTCGTCGATCGCAGCGACCGCCCGGTCGAGCAGTTCCACGATCTCGGTCTCGGATGGGACCGCCCGGGTGGGGGGCCGACTGATCACGCCGATGATGCCGCACACAGCGCGTCAGCCTACTGACGACCGTTCGCGCACGACCATCACCGCCGCCATCTCGGGGTCCCCGAAATTCCGTCAGCGGCCCAGTTCAGGGTGGGCGCGAACGCGTCGGGCGAGCGATTCCGCGGTCACCTGCGCCAGCTCACGCGTCGGAGCCTCCACCATCACCCTGATCAGTGGTTCCGTGCCGCTGGCGCGCACGAGGATGCGACCGTCTTCGCCGAGCGCCGACTGCGCCGCAGCGATGTCGTCGGCCAAGAGCGCGGCGACGTCGACGCGGCGCGTCCCGACCTGGATGTTGACGAGGACCTGTGGCAGCTGTGTCATCGCCGCCTCGGCGAGCTGCGAGAGCTGCTTGCCGGAGCGCTGCACGACGTCGAGCAGGGCTAGCGCGGTCAACATTCCGTCGCCCGTCGTCGCGTGGTCCGGAAAGATCACGTGTCCGGACTGTTCGCCGCCGAGCGAGTACCCGCCGGCGAGCAACGCCTCGAGCACGTAGCGATCGCCGACGTCGGTCTGCACGACGCGAATGCCGGACTCGCGCATCGCGATGTGAAACCCGAGGTTGGCCATCACCGTCACCACGACCGTGTCGTCGTGAAGCACGCCCCGCTCCCGCATGTCGGCTGCGCAGATTGCGATCACATGGTCGCCGTCGACCACGTCGCCACGTTCGTCGACCGCGATCAGGCGATCGGCATCGCCGTCGAGGGCGACGCCCGCATGCGCCCGCTCGGCTGTCACCGCGGCCTGCAGTGCCGCCGGATCGGTCGCCCCGCAGCCGGCGTTGATGTTGCGCCCGTTCGGACTGGCGTTGATAACCACGACCTGCGCCCCCGCGCGGCCGAACACGTCGCCGGCGATGTGCGAGGCGGCTCCGTTGGCGGTGTCGACGACCACGCGCAGCCCACGCAGATCGCGCCCCTCCAACACGCCGACGAGATGGTCGACGTAGTCGCCGAGATCACGACGCCCGTGCACCGCGGCCGGCTCACCGGAGGGCGCAGGAAGCGCGCCGAGCGCTTGCTCGATCCGCTGCTCGAGCTCATCGGGCAACTTGGTGCCGCCGACAGCGAAGAGCTTGATGCCGTTGTCCTCGTAGGAATTGTGTGAGGCCGACACCACAGCACCCATCGCTCCCAGGACGGCGGCTTCGAACGCGATCGCCGCCGTCGGCGCCACGCCGATACGTATCACCTCGACCCCCTCCGACGACAGCCCGGCGACGAACGCCGCCTCGAGCATCGGCGTCGAGATGCGACTGTCGCCACCGACAACCGCTCGCGATGCGCCGAGCACTCGTGCCGCGGCGCGCCCGAGATCGAGTGCGAACGAGGCGGTCAGTTCGGTGTTGGCGCGACCCCGAACGCCATCGGTGCCGAAATGCACGCGCGATCCGCCCGGATCAGCGCTTGGTGAACTGCTTCGCCTTGCGGGCCTTGACGAGGCCGTACTTCTTGCTCTCCTTCTTCCGCGGGTCGCGGGTGAGGAGGCCGGCCTTCTTCAGGATGACGCGCTTCTCGGGATCGAGCTCCGCCAGCGAGCGGGCGATCGCCATGCGCAACGCGCCGGCCTGACCGGTGACGCCGCCGCCGTGGATCGATGCCTCGATGTCGTACGCCTCGGAGACCTCGGCGACGCGCATCGGCTCGGACACGACCATCCGCTGCGCGGCGGTCGGAAAGTAGACGTCGAACGGGCGTCCGTTGATCGTGACCTGACCGGTGCCCTGGCGCAGGCGGGCACGGGCGACGGCCTCCTTGCGGCGGCCAGTGGTCTGCGTGAGCGGCTTGGTTGCCATGAAGTGCGGTTCCTCGTCTCGGTCAGCGGATCGTCAGCGGCTTGGGCGACTGGGCGGCGTGCGGGTGGTCGGGACCGGCGTACACCTTGAGCTTGGAGATCTGCGCCCGACCCAGCGGGCCCTTGGGCAACATGCCCTTGATCGTGTGGCGCACGGCGTCGGCCGGCTTGCGATCGAGGAACTCGCCGTACGACTCGGACGACAGGCCGCCCGGATAGCCGGAGTGGCGGTAGACGCGCTTGGTGCTCATCTTGTCGCGGCTCATGATGACCTTGTCGGCGTTGACGACGACCACGTGGTCACCGGTGTCGAGGTGCGGTGCGAACGTCGGCTTGTGCTTGCCGCGCAGCAACCGTGCGACCTCAGTGGCGAGCCGCCCGAGGATGATGCCGTCGGCGTCGACGACATGCCATTCGCGCTGGATCTCGCTGGCTTTCGGCGTGTAGGTCTTCATCGATCTCTGACTTTCCTCGAGCTCGGGACGAGCTGGGGCCGGCACGGATGCCGGAGCAGCCCAACGCAGCAGGCTGCGAATGAACCGGGTAATGATACGGGGTCATCCGCGCCGGCGGCAACGTCGCCGGACCTGGTAGCGGCGGGTCTTCGAGTCGGTTCATTCGCCGACGCCGTCGCGCGCGACAGTCGCCGCGTCCCAGCGCACTCCGTCGTAGCCGACCTCCCAGAGCACCAGCCCGTGCGGCGGCGCCACCTGACCGGCGAGGCTCCGATCGCGCGCGTGGAGGATGGCGTGAACGTCGGCCGGGGTGACCCGGTGCAGGCCGACCTCGACCATCGTCGCGGTGAGCGACCGCACCATTTGGTGGCAGAACGCCGAGCCCTTGATCTGCAGGCGCAGCATCGGGCCGTCGTCGACGCGGTGCCAGCTGATGTCGTGGACGATCCGAACAAGGCTCGCCGGCGGCTCGCCTTCGGGAACCTTCGGCTTGCGGCAGAAGGAGGTGAAGTCGTGCTCGCCGATCAACGGACTGACCGCAGCCTGCATCAGGATCAGGTCGAGCGGCTGCGGGATGTGCCAACACATCGTGGCCAGCAGCGGGTTCGGCGCCGGGTCGTTCCAGACGTGGTACCGGTAGCAGCGCCATGTCGCCGAGAATCGAGCGTCGAAGTCGAAGTCGGCCCACTCGGCGGATCTGATGGCGATCGCCGGCGCACACATCTTGTTGACGCGGCGCATGGCATCGACGAGGTCGAGGTCAACGGGCAGGTCCCCGGACACGACCTGTCCCCACCCGTGGACACCGGCATCGGTGCGTCCGGCGCCGACGAGCTCGACGGGGTGACGGGCGACCAGCGAGACGGTTCGCGTCAGCTCACTGAGCACCGATCTATGACCCGAGCTGGCTGCGAACCCGTGGAACCCTGAACCCTCATAGGCGACGACGAAGCGAGCACGCCGAACGGCAACCTCTCCCTGGTCAACCGGCTCGCTCATGGCGCCAATCTTGGCGTGTCAGACCGCGTGGCGGTACCTGTTGACGCCGAGTGACACGAAGGCCGCCAGGATGTGGCAATCACGCTCCGTGCACGCGGCTTGCCGGGTTCTTGAATTAAGCCGCGCGCACGCGGTGACGATGAATCTTTGAGCGCCTACGGTTCCCTCAGCCGCATTGCGGCTGGGCGAGTCGAGGCTTTGGGCAGGGGCTGGGCAGGAAGGAACAAGTCACGTGTTCGTCGTGTGGTCGCGGTGCGCGTACGTCATCGGTTCGGTCGGGTGCCGAAGGTGAGGCCTCTCTCCAGATCAGGACGCGCATCGGTGGTCGCGTTTGCGTCGCTCGCCGTCCTCACCGCCGCTTCCGCAGAATTTGTCGGCGG
>DASQTR010000528.1:0-2116 GCA_035641795.1 Ilumatobacter sp. | reverse complement strand
CTGCAGGCGGCCTACGCCGACTGGCGCCGCACCACGCCGATCGGCCGCGCCAGCGTGCCGGTGTGGAGCCAGGCCGCGCTGCACCGGCCTGCCGAGTTCAACAAGAGCCACGTGCCGGCGTTCCTCGCGGGCGAGGAGCCGCGGCGTTACGTCTGCGTGTACCCGTTCGTCCGCTCGTACGACTGGTACCTGCTGCCCGACGCCGAGCGCCGCACGATGCTCGCCGATCACGGCAAGGCCGCCCGCGGCTACCCGGACGTGCGCGCGAACACCGTCTCGTCGTTCGCTCTGGGCGACTACGAGTGGATCCTCGCCTTCGAGGCGGACGAACTGCACCGCATCGTCGACCTCATGCGCGACCTGCGCGCCACCGAGGCGCGCAGACACGTCCGCGAGGAGATCCCGTTCTTCACCGGACCGCGCGTCCAGGTCGGCGACCTGGCCGCGACCGTGCCGTAGCGACCGGCTACGACAGCTCGGTGCGCTGCGGAGCGACCGCGTAGACGTCCGCGCCGTGCTCCGGGACCGGGATGTGCTGCGAGCGGATGCGCAGGATGCGCCCCGTCGCGAGCATGAGAGGGATGGTCACGACCGTGTAGCCGGCCACGATCATCGCCACCATCTGCAGCGTCGACGCGTCGTTCATCGCATCATCCCGTCGGCGAGGGGACAGCCGGGCGCGAACACGACCTGCGCGACGGCGTGGCCACCTGAATCCGTGCGCTGCGTTACTTCGGTGTTCTTCACCGTGGATCCTCCATCCCCCGACCTGGGAACATGATCATCGATCAGCACGCGGTGTCACTGCACGACTCGCCGCTGTACGCCCGATCGGGCGTCGTGCGACCAGTTGCCGTCCGACACCGCCGGCTCGTCCCGTCCGTCGAAGCACTGTCTGTTGTCACCCATAAGTGGAGCGACACGAGCGTTGTGACGGCCCGTTGCGGAAACGTTATCGGAACGTGTGGCGTGCCGCGAGACCTTCTCGTCCGAATTGACGAAAAGCCGCGGTAAGCGGTCTCCGCGTGACAAATGTCGCCGTTCGGCGACGGCGGAGGGTCAGTCCTGCGTGGGCACCAGCCGCATCGAGATCGAGTTGATGCAGTACCGCAGGTCCGTCGGCGTCGCGTAGCCCTCGCCCTCGAACACGTGCCCGAGGTGGCTGTGGCAGGTCGCGCAGACCACCTCCACGCGCCGCATCCCCATCGAGGTGTCGACCCGCTCGATCACGGCGTCGCCCGCCAGCGGGGTGAAGAACGACGGCCAGCCGCAGTGCGACTCGAACTTCGCGTCGCTGCGGAACAGTTCCGCGCCACAGGCGCGGCATGCGTAGACGCCCTCGGTCTTGGTGTCGGTGTACTCGCCCACGAACGGGCGCTCGGTGCCGGCCTGGCGCAGAACCTGGTACTCGGCGGGGGTCAGCTCGGCGCGCCACTCGGCGTCGCTCTTGACGACCTTCGGGGCGCTCTCGGTCTCCATGACTCCACAGTAGGTCGAGTCACAGCCAGGTGCCCACGACGAAGAGCACCGCGTCGTACACCACGTACCCGGCGATGGCCAGCAGCAGCCCGACCAGCACCACGGCCGCCCACCACCGACCGCCCTCCGCGCGGTTCACGGAGTCGGCGAACGTGCGCACGCCGTCGAGATAGCCCTCGACGGTGTAGGCCGGTCCCTGGCGCTGCATGCGATCCAGGTGGGCGGCGAACGCCTGCGCCTCGGGGTCGTCGGGGTCCAGGCCGAGCAGGTCGTCGTCGAACCGGGACGAGCGCTCCGGGCGGGGGTCGGCCACGGGCTCAGGTTAACGCGCACCCTGTCGATCACTGCTGCGGCGGAGCCGTACGCCACCACGTTCGTGCAGCGCACCCCTGCCGCGCCGGCGCCCGAGCGAACGCGGCGTTGGGTAAGTCAGATCGACCCAACGCCGCGTTCGCTCGTTCCGCGAGCGGGTCATGAGTCGGGTTCGGGCCCGGCTGGTGACCCGCTCGCCGACGTCGGGGCGTGCGGAGGCGGTCGATAGAGTCCTCCGCGTGCCGATGACCGCCAAGTACGCCACCTCCTGCGCGGTCTGCGCCTCGCCAGTCCGGCCCGGCGAGGAGATCGCGAAGTCGGGGAG
>DASQTR010000527.1:0-6760 GCA_035641795.1 Ilumatobacter sp. | reverse complement strand
CGGCGGAGCTGCTGGCAGACGAGCACATCGAGGCAGACGTCATCGATCTGCGCGTTCTCAACCCACTCGATCTCACGCCGATACTGGAGAGCGTCAGCCGTACCGGACGTCTGGTTGTCGCCGAAGGCGACTGGGCAACGTGCGGCGTCGCCGCCGAAGTCGTCAGCCAGGTCATCGAGGAGTTGGGGCCGAGCGCGCTCCTCGCGGCGCCGGCGCGAGTCACGCTCGCTGCGGCGCCCGCCCCGACGAGCCGTGCGCTGGAACGCTTGTACTACCCCTCCGCCGTCGACGTCGCCGCAGCCGCTCGACACGCGTGCGAGCTCGAGATGGGAGCCAACCGGTGAAGCGGTTGGTCGACCTCTGCATCGCGGTTCCGACGCTTGTGCTGCTCTCGCCCATCCTGGCGGTGGTATGTACCGCGATCTGGTTGCAAGACAGGCGTTCGCCGTTCTACATCGCTGAGCGTGTCGGACGCGGTTTCGAACCCTTCCGTATGGTCAAGCTGCGGTCGATGGTGGTCAACGCCGACAAGTCGGGCGTCGACTCGACCGGCGCCAACGACAACCGCATCACCGCCGTCGGGCGCCTCGTGCGCAAGACGAAGCTCGACGAGGTGCCGCAGTTGTGGAACGTCGTCAGAGGTGAGATGAGCCTCGTCGGACCACGCCCGAATGTCGCCCGCGAGGTGAACCTGTACACCGACGAGGAGCGCCGGCTGCTGAGCGTGCGACCGGGCATCACCGACATCGCATCGATCGTCTTCGCCGACGAAGGCGACATCCTGGCCGACAAGGCGGACCCCGATATCGCCTACAACCAGCTCATCCGGCCTGGCAAGAGCAGGCTCGGTTTGTTCTACATCGACCACCGCACCACTCGGACCGATCTGACGTTGCTCCGACTGACCGTGAACAATTCACTGAACCGTCGGGCGGCGCTGGACGCGTGTGCTGAGCTGTTGCGCACCATGGGCGCGAACGACGAGCTCGTGGAACTGGCATCGCGTCATGGGGAGCTGCAGGCATCAGCCCCGCCCGGCGCCACGGAGATCGTCACGACGCGCGCGATCGGCTAGCGCCGAGGTCGTCTGCGAGCTCGCCGAGATACTCGGCGTATGCCCCGTAGACCTTGGCTGTCGAGAACTGATCGGCAAAGACGCGTTCGGCCGCGCGCGACGTTCGTTCCCGTAGCTCTTTGTCCAGCAACAACCGCTCCAGCACGTTCGAGAGCGTCGAGGGATCCTTCGGCTCATACGTGAACCCGCATTGCTCCTCGCGAAGTAACGATCCCTGCAAGCCGGCGCGCAGCGACGACACGACGGGCAATCCGACGCTGAGGTACTCCAGCAGTTTGTTGGTGTAGTTCTGCTCGAATATCGGGATCGGGTTGTACGGCGCCAGTCCGGCTACGGCATGGCGAAGCAGCCACGTCGCCTCTCGAGCGTTCACCCATCCCGGCATCACGCAGTTCGCCGATCCGTTCAGGCGACTGGCGATGCGATCGCGTTTGGGACCCTCGCCGCAGAGCACAAAGCGGACCTCGGGGTGACGCCCGGACCACTCGGCGATGACTTCGATCACAGGGTCGAACGAGAAGTGTCGAGAAAAGCTGCCGACGAACGCGAAGACCGTCGTCGAGGGCTCTACGCCGAGACGCGACCAGTACGCCTCACACTGCACCAGATCATCGGCGCCCAGCGTCGGCGGGTCGGAGGTGAGGGGAAAGGGATGATCCCATTCGGTGCGAGGCCTTCTCGCCTGCGCGACGCCCCAGTCGACGTACGTTGGCGAGGTTCCCACGATCGCATCGGCACGGTTGCACGCACGTTCTGCCTGGAGCCGCATCGGGCGGAGGAGCGAGCCAGCCCAACGCAATGGCCGTGGCAGCGCGTCGCGGATCACGTCGGGCCAGAGGTCTTGAACGTCGATGACGAGACGGGTGTCGAAGTGGTCCGCCAGCTTTGCGCTCGCCTCCGCGAGATCCAGCGTCGGTAGACCAGCACAGATGACGTCGGGGCGCCGACGGTCCACGGCCCGGGCTACCAGTTCCGACGCGGTTCGGCGGTGATCTCGCCATCGGGCGAGCGAGATGTGCCTGCGGTAGCCGAGCGCCGGCAGGACGGTGATCTTGTACTCCCAACCGTCGCCGCGGACGTCGAAGTCCCCGGTGGGCCGCATGCGCTTGCGGTAGTGGTCGAACGCCGACGTGAACCAGGTCACGTCGTGGCCGCGCATGGCGCATTGCTCGCTGAGGAGCGAGGCTCGCATGCGCTTCGGGTTCCCGGGGTCGATCGCTAGCGGTTCGCCGACCTCGACGATCCAGACTCTCAATGGCGCGTCCGTCATGCCGTAAGGCGCCCGACCCCGTACAACACCCGGAAGTCGGTGCACGCGCGGTCGCCAGCGACGCGCTTCGGCTCGGCAAGCTCACCCGCGCGGGCACGCGGCCCGTCGAGACCGGTGTACGGCGTCAGCTCGCCGAAGAAGAACTTCTTGAGGAACCCGCGTCCGGCAAGCGTCTTGGGAACGAGATGCAGCTTGGTCGCCACCCTCGAGGCCAGACGCAAAAGCCGCCCTTTGAACGATTGATCGAGTGGGAAGACGCCGTAGATCTCCGGTTCGAAGCCGTTCGAAGCGAGCAAGCGGTGGAGATCGCGCGCCGATGGGTAGTGCGTGCTGTGCGGCGAATGGTGGAATCCCGGCCGTTCGGGGTTGGCGGTGACGATGAAGGCGCGCCCGCCCGGCCGCAGTACCCGGCGCAGTTCGGACATCATCACTTTCTGGTCAGCGACGTAATAGATCATCTCGCAGGCCGCGGCAGCGTCGAAACTGTGGTCGTTGAACGGGAGCCGCTGCGCGTCGGATGCGAGGAATCGACCTCCGACGTGATCGCGAGCGCGAGCGATGTTGTCGATCTCGAGATCGCACGAGACGACGGATTGGCAACGCTCGATCAACTCCTCGTTCCCCAGGCCTTGACCGGCACCGACCTCGACCACGTCGCCGCCCTCGGCGATGTCGGCGAAGAACCGGTAGCGGGAGTACACCATGTCCTGCTCGACCGCCGGCATCGGCATGCCCCACGATTCAGTGAGCGGCACGTATCGGCTGTCGACCGTCATGGCCGGTCACTGTACCTGTGGCTCGCGCGACACATCCGGGGAGAGGTTGCACCACGCCAGCATTTGGGCGGCTGGGTCGGTCGAAAGCTGCTCGACGTGAGCGGGATCGAGCGGCGGCACCGGGGCTTGGGAGATCAGCCGGTGACGTGGTCGTTCGTCGATCTCACCTGACCCGAAGAGCTCCTCGTGGAGCTTCTCACCTGGGCGCAGCCCGGTGATCACAATGTCGGTCGGCGGATCGGCTTGCTCCGCGAGCGTCTTGGCGACGTCGTAGATCAATATGGGTTCGCCCATGTCGAGCACGAGCACCTCGCCTGACTCGCCGATTGCACCAGCCTGGATGACGAGTTGCACCGACTCGGGGATCGTGATGAAATACCGCATCACGTTGCGATCGGTGACTGTGATCGGACCGCCATGCGCCACCTGGTTGCGGAACGTCGTCAGCACGCTTCCGCGCGAGCCGAGCACATTGCCGAATCGCACGCTGAGATACGTCCCCGCCGCGGCGCTTGCGCCAACCGCCGCCGTCAGGCGCTCAGCGACGCGCTTGGAGTAACCCAGCACGCTGATGGGATTGGCGGCCTTGTCGGTCGAGATGTTGACGAAGACCTCCACGCCCGCAAGCTCCGACGCGCGAAGCACATTCAATGAGCCGAGGACGTTCGACTTGTACGCCTCGTCCGGGTACTGCTCGAGCAACGGCAAGTGCTTCAACGCCGCGGCATGGAAGACCACCTGCGGACGGCGCTGCGCGAACACCTGACGTATCCGTGCTTCGTCGCGGATGTCGGCGAGGATCGTGTCGGGCGTGTCGAGCATCGCGCGACCCGAGATGCTGAGTTGCACCTGGTGCAGAGCGCTCTCGTCGCGATCGAGCATCAAGAGGTCGGCAACCCCGAACTGCACGAGCTGCCGGCACAGCTCGCTGCCGATGCTTCCTCCGGCGCCCGTCACCAGCACCCGCTGGCCGGACAGATAATCGGCGATCTGTGCGACGTCGGTCTCAACCTGGTGACGCCCGAGCAGGTCCTCCTCCGTCAGGTCACGGATGTCGTGCTCGTTGACGGCATGTCCGAACAGTTCACTGACCGAGGGCAACACCTTGAGTGCGAGACCGTGCTGAACAGCGAGGTCGCGCATCTCCAAGATCCGTTTCGAGTCCGCCGATGGCACTGCGAACAGCAGCGATGTCGCGCCGGTGCGTTCCACTGCGCGTGCGAGGTCGGCCTGGCGGCCGAGCATGGGTACCCCCATGATGCTCAGCCGCTGTTTCCCCGGATCATCATCGAGGAGACCGACCGGCAGGTAAGGCGAGTCGCGGTTGCGCAACATCGCGGTGACGCTTTGCACCCCTCCCTCGCCGGCTCCGTACACGAGCATCTTCTCGGCGACCCGTGCATCGGGGCGCCTGACCTTTTCGAGTACGAGCCGCCAGACGTATCGGCAGGCGGCCATGAGCATGAGTCCGAGTACGCCTCCGACCAATACGGCGCTCTGCGGGATGGGCCGAGTCTCGAAGTAGAACTCGTTGAGGCCGTACATCGTTCCGGTGGTGAGCGCCGCGGTGAGCGCCAGCGCCGCGACCTCGTCGAAGCTGCCGTATCTCCAGCGCCGCCGATACAGGCCGGTAGCGAGTCCGAACAAGATCTGCAGCCCACCGACGATCGGCGTCACCTTCAAGTACCAGAGCGACGGCGCATCCTCGAACGTCAAGCCGAAGCGCAGATAGATCGCGATTGCGATGGCGACCACCCACGCCGACACATCGAGCAGCACGCGCGCCGGAGTGGCGAACCGCGCGAACCGGGTGCTGACCCGATCAAGCCAATCACGAACGGACTCCGAAGCGCTCGTCATGTCGAGGCCGCACACCGGTCACACACGAGCGTGTCCGGGGCCCGCTCCGCTCGCGAGACAACGTTCCCGCACTTGCATATCCAACCACGGTGGCGTGCCGGTACGCCGGCAACCAGCTGGTGCGCACCGACGTCGTGCGTCACGGTCGCTCCGGCGGCGACCATGCAGTAGCGACCGAGCGTCACGCCGCACACGATTGTGGCGTTGGCCCCCACTGATGCGCCATCCTCGACTCGGGTAGGCGTGATGGTCCAACCGTCATTGAAGGCGCGCGGCACTAGATCGTTCGTAAAGGTTGCCGCCGGACCGACGAACACGTCGTCTCCGAGGGTCACACCGTTGTACACCGACACATTGTTCTGAATCTTGCACCGGTGCCCGACCACGGCGCCGGCATCGATGTAGACGTTCTTGCCGATCACGCAACCCTCGCCGATCGTTGCTCCCGCTCGGACATGGGCGTGATGCCAGACCGCGGTTCCGCCGCCAACCGTGGCGCGGTCCTCGACGTCGGCGGTGGGATGGATCAACGGACTGGGAAGCCGCACGCAGCAACGATACAGACGGCTCCAGTCTCCGCAGCGGAGCAGCGCGAGCCGAACATGGATGGGCGAAGCAGCCATGACCGACGGCTAGCGTTGGGTCAATGTCAGTGGGGGCCGTCACCGATGGCGACATCGACCGCTTGCTCGCGTGCATCGACGAGATCGACCGTATCAGCGACGATGCATGGGCCGCGTCGCTCAATGACCGAAAGCGTAAGGAGCTCGAGTTCCACGACAGAGATCGCGACCCCGAGCTCGTGGCCGAGACGGCCGCAGCAGACACGTTCGAGAAGTTCTACGGCAACATCAAGTACTACGCCACGACTCAACGGTCGCACGAGTACTTGCGGGACTGGATCGCGCGGGAGGCCGGCGGCCGAGTGTTCCTGGATTACGCGTGCGGGAACGGCGCCAACGCGCTGTGGGCCGCCGGAAACGGGGCAGAGCTGAGTCTCGGCTTCGACATCTCGCCCGTGTCGGTGCGGAACGCGAAGGCGATCGCCGCGGCGTCGACGGGGACTGGACCGTTGCGGTACTTCCAGGCAGATGCCGAGAACACGATGTTGCCCGATGCATCGATCGACACGGTGATCTGCTCGGGAATGCTCCACCACCTCGACCTGTCGTATGCACTCCCGGAGCTTCGCCGCATCCTCAAGCCAGGGGGCAGGATCCTCGCCATGGAGGCGCTGGATTACAACCCGGCGATCAAGCTGTACCGGCGACTGACTCCGGCGATGCGCACCGACTGGGAGAAGGCCCACATCCTGAGCTTGAAGGACGTGCGTTTCGCGTCTCGATTCTTCGATATCGAAGACGTGAAGTACTGGCACATCACGGGTTACGTCGGAGGTCGCTTCCCGAGGGTGATGCCAGTGGTCGATCGACTCGATCGGATCCTCGAGCGCATCCCGTTTGTCCAGCGCCTTTCTTGGATGTTCTCGTTCGTCATGCGGCGCCCGATAGAGCTCGTCGATCAGGCAAACCCCATTCGGCCTGGGCATGCTCCCCACGGTTGAGGTACGGCGATGACGTACGTTGTCGCCGTCATCCCTGCGTTGAACGAGGCAGCGAGCATTGCGGCGGTGGTCACGGAGACACTGGAGTTCGTCGACCATGTGATCGTCATCGACGATGGGTCGTCCGACCGCACCGCTGATTTGGCGACCGCAGCCGGCGCGGCGGTGATGCGCCACGCCGACAATCGGGGAGTTGGCTCGGCGGTTGCATCGGG
>DASQTR010000526.1:0-2717 GCA_035641795.1 Ilumatobacter sp. | reverse complement strand
CTCGAGCGCAATCACGTGTTCGTCACCGATGCGCGAGAGCGCGGTGATGTCGAAGGTGTGGGGCATGAAGTAGCCCTCGGGGTCGCCGAGGTATGCGCCGTCGAGCCAGACGTCGGCCTGGTAGAAGATCCCACCGAGCGTCAACCACCGGCGTCTGCCCTCGGGTGGCCCGCCCTCGTCGTAGCGCCGGCGGTAGAGCACCGGGCCGTCACTCGCCGCGAACTCGGGGTGGCGGCGCCAGTGGCCGGGCACGCCGATCTCGGCCCACGCCGAATCGTCGGCGTCGAGCCCGATCGCGTCGCGGCGCAAGTCGTCGTCGGCATGCGTGGCGCGCCACACGCCGTTGAGCTCCATCGCCGGGATGCTAGGGCCCCGACTGGTCGCGGTCCCTTTGCGGGTAGGAGCGGGATAGGTTCGGAACATGGCTGAGCGTGCGACGACGATCGGACAACTGAGGACATCGGGTTGGAGATCGCGTCCGATCAAGGAGGAGATCCGCGCCAATGCCGTCGAGCGGATCCGCACGGGAGAGCCGTTGTTCGAGGGCGTGTTGGGCTACGACAAGACGGTCATGCCGCAGCTCGAGAACGCCTTGCTCGCCGGGCACGACGTGATCTTCCTGGGTGAGCGAGGCCAGGCCAAGACGCGCATGATCCGCTCGCTCACCGGTCTGCTCGACGAGTGGATGCCGATCGTCGCCGGCAGCGAGATCAACGACGATCCGTACCATCCGGTGTCGCGCTACGCGCGTGACCTGGTGGCCGAGCTCGGCGACGACACCGCGATCGACTGGGTCCACCGCGATCTTCGTTACGGCGAGAAGCTGGCGACACCCGACACGTCGATCGCCGACCTGATCGGCGAAGTCGACCCGATCAAGGTCGCCGAGGGTCGCTACCTCTCCGACGAGCTGACGTTGCATTACGGGCTCGTGCCGCGAACGAACCGCGGCATCTTCGCGATCAACGAGCTTCCGGACCTGGCGGAGCGGATCCAGGTCGGCATGTTGAACGTGCTCGAGGAGCGCGATGTCCAAATCCGCGGCTACAAGATCCGGCTCCCGCTCGACATCATGCTCGTCGCTTCCGCCAACCCCGAGGACTACACCAATCGGGGACGCATCATCACTCCGCTGAAGGACCGCTTCGGGTCGCAGATCCGCACCCACTATCCACTCGACGTCGACATCGAGCACCAGATCATGCGTCAGGAGGCGCGCCCGTTGTCAGTGGGGGAGATTGTCGCCGTCAGCGTCCCCGACTACCTCGCCGCGGTCGTCGCCACGCTCAGCCAGCTTGCCCGCGAGAACACCCACGTGAACCAGCGCAGCGGTGTGAGCGTGCGGCTCAGCGTGTCGAACTACGAGGCGCTCGCCGCCAACGCGTTGCGGCGCGGCCTGCGCGCCGGAGAGCGGGGGATCGTGGCGCGAGTCGACGACCTCGAGGCGCTCGCCGCCAGCTCGATCGGCAAGATCGAGATCGAGGCGCTCGACGACGGCCGCGAGGGCGCGATCTTCGAGAACCTCGTCAAGGGCGCGGTGCTGACGGTGTTCAAGGACCGCGTCGACCCGTCTTACACGACGCCGATCGTGGACGCCTTCGAGGAGGGGCTCGTCGTGCACACCGGAGAGGACCTGTCGAGCGACAACCTGGCGGCGGTCGTCGCCGAGATCCCAGCCCTGCGAGCTCCGGTGTCGAAGCTCACGCCTGACGACTCGTCGCCGGCGGCGCTGGCTGCCGCGGCGGAGTTCGTGCTGGAGGGACTGCACCTCTCGAAGCGCCTCAACAAGGACACCTCAGGCAGCCACGCCACCTACAGGAGCAAGCGCTGAGAAGCGCCACTCACACCAACGGATTTCGGGTCCAGAGCTCTCCGGTGTCGTGGCGGACGGTGGTCGGGGCGCCGAGTAGTCGGATGACGTCGATCGTGCCCGGGAAGCCGCGCAGCTGGACCTCGCCGAACGGCTCGGCAGTGACGCCGGGTGGGAGCCGTTCGAGGTGCATCGTCGGCATCAGCACGTCGAAGTCGGTGGCGTGGTCGCACAGGCGGGCGGCCATGTTGACCGCCGACCCGATGTAGTCGTCGCCTTCGAACAGCAGCGCGTAGCCGGTGGCGATGCCGGCCCGCAGCGTCAAGGGGGCGCAGACGTCGGCCGCCCTGGCCTCCAGATCCATCGTGAACGCGATGCAGTCCGCCTGGTCGACGGCGACGATCATGCAGCCGTCACCGAGCCACTTGGCGATGCGCACGCCCCGCTCGGACGCCACTTCGCGGGCGATGGTGCGGAACGCGCCGAGCAGCCGCCCGGCGGCGTCGTCGCCGAACGCGGCCGTGTAGTTCGTGAACCCGGAGAGGTCCAGGAAGGCAAACGTTCTCGGCACCCGCACCGGGGCCAGGATAGACGTCGGGGTGTCGGGCAGACCGGTGACATCGGACCCGCACGACCTGCCGTCACAGGGCTAGCGTGCGACGCATGCCAGCTCGATTCACGTATTCGCGCTGGGACGGCACGCAGCAGGGCTTCGAGCTCGACAGCGACGCCCTGTTCGAGGAGCTGACCGACGAGCTGCTCTACCACGGCGACGTGAACGCGGCGCTGCGCCGGATGATGCACCAGGGTCTTCGCGACCGCAACGGCGAGCAGTTGGCCGGCGTGCGCGAGCTGCTCGAGAAGCTGCGCCGGGAGCGCCAGGACCGGCTCGACCGGTTCGACCTGG
>DASQTR010000525.1:0-4546 GCA_035641795.1 Ilumatobacter sp. | reverse complement strand
TCGACGATCCGGCGCGCGCGGTGCGCGAGGCGGCACGCCTGCTCTCGCCGGGTGGACGACTGCTGATCGTCGACTTCGCGCCGCACTCGCTCGAGTTCCTGCGCACCGAGCACGCCCATCGCCGACTCGGGTTCCGCACCGACACGGTCAGCGGCTGGCTCGTCCACGCCGGGCTCGAGATCGGACCCACGCGCACGATCGATCCGCCCGACGCCACGACGGGCGAGCGGTTGACCGTGTGCCTGTGGCAGGCGCGTAGCGGCGCGTCGTGGACGACGGCGCGCGGTGTCGCCGCCGATGACGAGCGGGCGGACCGGCAGTGAGGTTCAGCATCGAGGTTTTCCCCCCGCGTAGCGCCGACGGGCTCGGCGCGCTCTGGGACACGGTGGTGCAGTTGAGCGCGCTCGACCCGCTGTTCGTCTCTGTCACCTACGGCGCCGGCGGTTCCGATCGCCACCGCTCGTTCGATGCGATTCGCACGGTCAGCACCACGGGGGCCGTGGTCGCAGGTCACGTCACCTGCGTGGGTCAGTCGGTCGAGGACGTCGACTCGGTCGTCGAGCGCTATTCGACGCTGGGTGTCGCGCGCGTCGTCGCCCTGCGCGGCGACCCACCCGACGGCACCGGAGCGGCGTACGCAGCGCACCCCGAGGGCTACCGACGCACGGCCGACCTCGTCGCCGCCGTGAAGGGCAGAGGCGGGTTCGACATCGCCGTGTCCGCATACCCCGAACGGCACCCCCAGTCGCCGTCGGTCGAGCACGATCTCGACGTGCTCGCCGAGAAGGTCACAGCCGGCGCCGATCGAGCGATCACGCAGATGTTCTTCGACAACGAGCTGTTCCTGCGCCACCGCGACCGAATCGCCGCCCGCGGGCTCGACATACCGCTCGTCCCCGGCGTGTTCCCGATCCACTCGTTCCCCGCCGTCGCCCGGTTCGCCGAGCGCTGCGGCGCCACGATTCCCGTGACGGTGGCGGAGCGCTTCGCCGGGCTCGACGACGATCGCGAAGGCACACATGCCGTCGCCGCCGACCTCGCTGCCCAGCAGATCGCCGAGCTGGCCGACCACGGTGTCGAGCACGCGCACCTGTACACGCTCAACCGCGCCGAGCTCGCGCTCGCCGTCGGCGAACGGCTCGGCGTCGTCGAGCCGGTGCGCACATGAGCGCCGCAGAGCTCCGTCGTGCCGCCGCGCAGCGGATCCTGGTGCTCGACGGAGCCAGCGGTAGCGAGCTGCAGACGTTGCGGCTGCCTGAAGCCGACGTGCGCGGTGAGCGATTCCGTGACCATCGCCAGTCGCTGGCAGGCAACCACGACGTCCTGGCGCTCACGCTGCCGGACGTAGTGGGCGACCTGCACCGGCGCTACTTGGCCGCCGGTGCCGACATCATCACGACGAACACGTTCTCGTCGACGGTCGTGGCGCAGCGCGAGTACGGCCTTGACGACCCGCGGCTGATCCACGAACTGAACGTCGCCGCCGCGCAGCTCGCTCGCCGCGCAGCCGACGAGGCAACCGAACGCGACGGCCGTCCGCACTGGGTGGCGGGTGCGATCGGTCCCACCAACGTCACGCTCTCGCTCTCGCCCAAGGTAGACGACCCTGGTTTCCGGGTCATGACGTTCCGCGAGATGGCGGAGGCATACCGCCAGCAGATCGCGGCGCTCCTCATCGGGGGTGTCGACGTGCTGTTGATCGAAACCGTCTTCGACACGCTCAACGCCAAGGCCGCGATCTGGGCGGCGCGGCGCCACACCGCCGAGACGGGCATCGCCACGCCGCTGATGGTGTCGGGCACGATCACCGACCGCTCGGGACGCACCCTGTCGGGTCAGACGGTCGCAGGCTTCTGGCAGTCGGTACGTCACGCCGATCCGGTGACGATCGGGCTCAACTGTGCCCTGGGCGGCGCCGAGATGCGGCCGCATGTCGAGGAGCTGGCGGCGCTCGCCGACACGCTCGTGTGCGCGTACCCCAACGCCGGCCTGCCGAACGCGCTCGGGTGCTACGACGAGACGCCGACCCAGACGTCGGCGACGTTACGGGAGTTCGCCACCGCGGGTTACGTCAACGTCGTCGGCGGCTGCTGCGGCACGACGCCGGACCACATCGCCGCCATCGCCGATGCCGTCGGCGGCCTGCCGCCGCGCCGTCCGGCCGAACGCCCCCCGACGCTTCGGCTGTCGGGGCTCGAGGCGTTCGAGCTGACCGACGACATCCCGTTCGTCAACGTGGGCGAGCGCACCAACGTCACAGGCTCCGCGAAGTTCCGGCGCCTGATCACCAACGGCGAGTATTCCGCGGCGCTCGATGTCGCCCGCGACCAGGTCGAGAACGGCGCGCAGGTCATCGACGTCAACATGGACGAGGGTTTGCTCGACTCGCGTCACGCGATGGTGACGCTCCTGAACCTCATAGCCGCCGAGCCGGACATCGCCCGTGTACCGGTGATGATCGATTCGTCGAAGTTCGACGTCATCGAGGCCGGCCTGGAATGTGTCCAGGGAAAGCCGGTGGTCAACTCGATCTCGCTCAAGGAGGGCGAGGACAAGTTCCTCGCCCAGGCGCGAGTGTGCCGCGACCACGGTGCGGCAGTGATCGTCATGGCGTTCGACGAGCAGGGTCAAGCCGATTCGGTCGAGCGCAAGGTGGCGATCTGCGCCAGGGCCCACGACCTGCTGGTCGGCGAGCTCGGCTTCCCGCCGGAAGACATCATCTTCGACCCGAACATCTTCGCCGTCGCGACGGGCATCGCCGAACACGACCGGTACGGGCTCGACTTCATCGAGGCCACGGCGGCGCTGCGTGCGCGCTTCCCGCATTCCAACGTGTCGGGCGGCGTGTCGAACCTGTCGTTCGCATTCCGCGGCAACGATCGCGTCCGCGAGGCGATGCATTCCGTGTTCCTCTTCCACGGCATCGCCAGCGGCATGCGCATGGGCATCGTCAATGCCGGCCAACTGGCCGTGTACGAGCAGATCGAGCCGGAACTACGCGGGCTGTGCGAGGACGTCGTGCTCGCCCGCCGCGCCGACGCTGCGGAAAGGCTGCTCGACGCCGCCACCACCTATGCCGGCGACGGTGCCGCCGCCGCAGCGCGGACCGGGCTGGAATGGCGCGACTGGGATGTCGAGAAGCGGCTCGAGCACTCACTCGTCAACGGCATCACCGAGTTCATCGAAGCCGACGTCGAGGAGGCGCGACTGCGGATGCGGTCACCGGTGTCCGTAATCGAGGGTCCGCTGATGGACGGCATGAACGTGGTCGGCGACCTGTTCGGCTCGGGACGCATGTTCCTGCCCCAGGTGGTGAAGTCGGCGCGAGTGATGAAGCAGGCGGTCGCCTACCTCACGCCGTTCCTGGAGGCCGATCGGGCAGCGGCCATCGCCGCCGGTGGCACGGCGTTGGCGAGCAACACGAACGGCACCGTGGTGTTGGCAACCGTCAAGGGCGACGTGCACGACATCGGCAAGAACATCGTCGGAGTCGTGCTCGGTTGCGCCAACTACGAGATCGTCGACCTCGGCGTGATGGTGCCGGCGCAGACGATCATCGACACCGCCCGCGAGCGCGAGGCCGACATCGTCGGGCTGTCGGGGCTGATCACACCGTCGCTCGACGAGATGGTCCACGTCGCGTCGGAGATGGAGCGTCAAGGGATGGCGGTACCGCTGCTGATCGGCGGAGCGACGACCAGCCGAATCCACACCGCGTTGCGGGTGTGCCCCGCCTACTCGCGGAACGCAGTCGTGCATGTCGCCGATGCGTCGCGCGCGGCGGGCGTGATCTCGAAGCTGCTGTCGGGCGACGGTGAGCAGCGTGAGGAGTTCCTCACGGGACTCGACGCCGAGTACCGGCGCGTG
This sequence comes from Ilumatobacter sp., assembly GCA_035641795.1. Lineage (GTDB taxonomy): Bacteria > Actinomycetota > Acidimicrobiia > Acidimicrobiales > Ilumatobacteraceae > Ilumatobacter. Next base: position 679 of record DASQTR010000525.1, on the reverse strand, counting down.
ATCGAGGCCCACGAACGGGCCGAGGTCGAGCGCAGCCGGATGACGATCGACCAGGCGCGCGACAACGGCGCGGTGCTGACCTTCGACACCTCGACGGTGCAGCCGCCGGCGTCCACCGGCGTGGGTGTCTTCGACGCGCTCGACGTGGCTGACATCGCGCCGTACATCGACTGGACCCCGTTCTTCCACGTGTGGGGTCTGCGTGGCAGGTACCCGGCGATCCTGGAGGACGGCGTGCTCGGCGACGCCGCCCGCCCGCTTTTCGAGGATGCTCAGCGGATGCTCGAGCGCGTCGTCTCAGAGCAGTGGTTCGCTCCCAAGGCGGTGGTCGGGTTCTGGCCCGCCCATCGCGACGGCGACGACGTCGTACTCGCCTCGGATGGTGGGAGCGCTTTCGATACACGTCTGCACGGGCTCCGTCAGCAGCTCCGTCGGCACGGCAAGCCCAACCTGTCGATCGCCGACTTCGTGGCGCCCGCGACCGCCGGTGTGCGCGATCACATCGGGGCCTTCGCCGTCACTGCCGGCCCGGAGGAGATCGCGATCGCTGAACGTTTCGAGGCCGCCCACGACGACTACTCGTCGATCATGATCAAGGCCTTGGCAGATCGTGTCGCCGAAGCGCTCGCCGAGTTGATGCACGCCCGTGTGCGGCGCGACTTGTGGGGCTATGCGCCCG
>DASQTR010000524.1:0-2237 GCA_035641795.1 Ilumatobacter sp. | reverse complement strand
TGGCGACGGTGTCGTTGGACCGACCGGCCTCGATGCCCTCCTTGCCCGACACCAGCGTGCGGATGAACACGATCCGCTCGCCCTTCTTGCCCGAGATCCGCGCCCAGTCGTCCGGGTTCGTGGTGTTCGGCAGGTCCTCGTTCTCCTTGAACTCGTCGAGGCACGCCGTGAGGAGATGCTGCACCCGGATTCCCTTGGTGCCGGTCTCGAGGAACTCCTTGATCGCCATCTTCTTCGCCCGGTCGACGATGTTCTGGATCATGGCGCCGGAGTTGAAGTCGCGGAAGTAGAGGACCTCCTTGTCACCGTTGGCGTAGGTGACCTCGAGGAACCGGTTGTCCTCGCTCTCGGTGTACATCCGCTCGACCGAACGCTGGATCATCGCGTCGACGGCGGTCGCGCGAGACCCGCCGTGCTCGGCGAGGTCGTCGGCGTGCAGCGGCAGGACCTCGGTGAGGTACTTGCTGAAGATGTCCCGCGCGGCTTCGGCATCGGGGCGCTCGATCTTGATCTTCACGTCGAGCCGGCCGGGCCGCAGGATGGCCGGGTCGATCATGTCCTCGCGGTTCGACGCGCCGATCACGATGACGTTCTCGAGGCTCTCGACGCCGTCGATCTCGGACAGCAGCTGCGGCACGATCGTGTTCTCGACGTCGGAGGAAACCCCGGAACCACGGGTGCGGAACAGCGAGTCCATCTCGTCGAAGAAGACGATGACGGGTGTGCCCTCGCTGGCCTTCTCACGCGCCCGCTGGAATACCAGCCGGATGTGGCGCTCGGTCTCGCCGACGTACTTGTTGAGCAGTTCGGGGCCCTTGATGTTGAGGAAGTACGACTTGCCCTCGGCCTTGCCGGTCCTGGCGGCCACCTGCTTGGCGAGCGAGTTCGCGACCGCCTTGGCGATCAGCGTCTTGCCGCAGCCGGGTGGGCCGTACAGCAGCACGCCCTTGGGCGGGCGGAGCTCGTGCTCGCGGAACAGGTCGGCGTGCAGGTACGGCAACTCGATCGCGTCGCGGATCTGCTCGATCTGCCGCGAGAGCCCGCCGATGTCGGCGTAGTCGATGTCCGGGACCTCCTCGAGGATGAGCTCCTCGACCTCGGTCTTGGGGATCCGCTCGTAGACGAAGCCGGATCGTGGCTCCAGCAGCAGCGAGTCGCCGGCCCGCATGACCGAGTCCTTCAGCGGTGATGCGATCCGTACGACGCGCTCGTCGTCGGTGTGGCCGATGACCAACGCACGGTCGCCGTCGACCAGAAGCTCCTTGAGCATGACGACCTCGCCGACCTGCTCGTATTCCATCGCACGCACGACGTTGAGCGCCTCGTTGAGCATGACCTCCTGGCCCGGACGCAGCGCGTTGGTCTCGACGTCGGGGCTGACCGCCACCCGCAGCTTGCGTCCGCCGGTGAAGACGTCGACCGTGCCGTCCTCGTAGCGCGACAGGTAGATCCCGAAGCCTGCCGGTGGCTGAGCCAGCCGGTCGATCTCCTCCTTGAGCGCCACGATCTGGTCGCGCGCCTCGCGCAGGGTCATGGCCAGCCTGTCGTTCTGGGCGGTGACGGCGGCCAACTGGGCCTGGGTGTCGCCCAGCCGTTCCTCCAAGACGCGTGCATGGCGGGGTGTATCGGCCAGGCGCCGCCGCAGCGCGGCGACCTCTTGCTCGAGGAAGGAGATCTGGGCCGACATGTCGGAGCTCGAGCGCGTGCTGTCGCGGCGTGGGCGATCGGTGTTGCCGTCATGAGCCGACACGGTCCTCACCTCCTACGGAGGGTCGTCTTGCCACGACCCTACCTGCGTACGCCGGCTTGGGCAGTGACCGCCGCCACCCGTGAGGCAACGTCATTCGAAACGGTCAGAAGGAGAGACGCGCAAGGTGGGCCGAGAGTTCACGCCTGGGCGCCGGGGGCCGGCCGGCGGCGGCGAGGCGGCGTGGTGACACCTGGCGCCAGCCGCCGCGACGTCACCAGGAATCCGGTGTGCCCAATCATGCGATGGTCGGGCCGGACGGCCAGGCCTTCGACGTGCCAGGTGCGGATCATCGACTCCCACGATGCCGGTTCGGTGAAGCCGCCGTGCTCGCGGAGGCTCTCGACCGTACGCGCGAGATGGGTGGTGGTGGCGACGTAGCAGCACAGCACGCCTCCGGGGACAATCACCGTGCCGACCGCCTCGATGCACTCCCACGGCGCGAGCATGTCGAGGACCACCCGGTCGACAGGGGCTTCCTCCGTCAGCG
>DASQTR010000523.1:0-10890 GCA_035641795.1 Ilumatobacter sp. | reverse complement strand
AGGCGGAGGACATGTTGCAGGGTGACGAGCCGCACGAGCAGCCACGACTCATGGATTCCTGGTACCTGTTCCATCCCATGCTGAACATGGGGCGCTTGGGGGAATGGGGCGATGACGAGGCCCGAGCATTGCTGGTGCGCTCGCTCGGCCTGGCGATGAAGGTCGCGCATCGGTTCGAGTACGACTGGCCGGTGTTCTACGACATCGACACGCTCGAGGTGATCAAGGCGGAAACGGAACCGGGCGCAGGGGGCGAGCGCGATGTGCCAGGCCTGTACGCGCACGTGATGCTGCAAGCGTGGGAGCTCACCGACGACCGCCGGTATCTCGACGAGGCGATCGCCGCCGGACGCAGCATGGTCGGCAAAGGATTCGAGCTCGCCTATCAGATCAACAACGTGGCGTTCGGGGTAGAGGCGATGCTGCGCCTCCACCGGATCACAGGCGAGGCCGAGTTCCGTGGCGTCGCCCACGTGCTGGCGGCCTGCCTGTTCGACAACTCGGGCCTGTGGCAGTGCCTCTACGGCGACGCCGCGGAGCGCAGCACGTTCATCGGCATCTATCCACTGACGGACGCTCCCTACACAGCGGCCTACGAGGAAGCCGAGGCAGCCGCCGCCTGCCTGGCCTACAGCACATTTGCGGGCGATGAACTTCCCTCTTCCTTGAGAGTGCTGATGCCTGAGGTGGTGCGCCACACCACCGCCCGCCTGCACACCTACTACCCCTGCAACATCCGCCCACACGTGCTCGCCGACGAGCCCAAGACGGGCCACATCGACGCGTCCCTTCGCATCCCGGTCGAAGACCTCGGGGACGGATGGGCAAAGGCCGGAACCGTGGGCCAGGAGATCTACGGCGCGGGGATGGCGTTTTCGACGCTCGTGAGGTCGTACGTCAAGGTTCCCGCGCACGCCGCCCTCGTGTACTGCGACTATCCGTTCGAGGTCGTAAACGCCGACGAATCGCAGGTTCGTCTCAACGTGATCGGCGATCCACGCCTCAATGGGCTGCTGCGCGTGTCGATGACGGGCCGGCGCCGGCGGCTCGTCGATCACGTCGTGGCCGGAAGCCAATCCGGCGTGCTCGAGCCCCGCCACAAGTCGACGTACGCGGAGTACGACGTGCCCGCCGGACAGCACGTCTTCGTGAGTTTCTCTCAGCGCTCTTCCCGCCAACGATCCCGCGCCTCGAGCGCGGGCGCGGCGAACTCGCCGGTGTAACGCACGAGCGCTCGGCCGGCGAGTTGGCTACTCGGTCGCCGGCGCAGGCACCGGTACTGCGGCTGCCCTCGCCACCAACTCCGCTTGCTCGGGGCGTGAGGTGAGCTGGACGCTCTCGACGAGCTCGCCGGTCGCGACTGTGGCGAGGCAGATGACGCTGTCGGCGGCGCCGTAGTAGATCCAGCTCTCGTCGCCCTCGACGATGTGCGCGGTGGGAAACACGACGTTGGGACGGAATCCGGCCGTCATCTCGTAGGGTGCTTCGGGGACGAGGATCGGTTCCGGCGTGATGCCGAGCACGCGTGAAGGCTGGTCGAGGTCCAGCAGCATCGCGCCCGCGGTGTAGCGCTTGCTCCATGTCCCCTCCCACCCCGAAGGTTGGCGACCGGCAGCGGTGTCGACGGCATGGAAGACCGCGAGCCAGCCGTCTTTGGTGCGCACGGGCGATGGCCCCGGCCCGATCTTCTCGGTGGCGTAGGGCACCTCCTCGACGGCGAGCAGCAGCTCGCTCTCGCCCCAATAGCGCAGGTCGGGCGATCGCGCGAGCCAGATGTCGAAGCGGTCGTGTTGACCCCACGTGCGCCGCAGGTAGATCGGGAACGGACGCTCGAGCCGCAGGTAGCGATCGTCCACGACCTCCGGGAAGAGCACGACGTTGCGCAGGTCGGGTGGCGACAGCGAGATGACATCGAACGACTCGAAGTCGGTCGTGACGGCGATCCCGGCACGCATGCCATGGCGGGTGTCCACGCAGAACGTGAGGTAGAAGGCGTCCCCGACGGCGACCAGACGCGGGTCGTACGCCCAGAGGTTTTCCTCGCTCTTGAGCTCGCCGAGCACGGTGCGGTTCTGAGCCTTCCAGCTCACACCGTCGTCGCTGAAGGCGATGCCGAGGTTGATGTCTTCGAACCCGTAGCCGAGCCGGCCGGTGGAGTAGCCGTGATCGACGCGAAAGATCATCACGAAACGATCACCGGCACGAACCACGCCCGGGTTGTAGACGAGCGTTGCCGGATACGGCAGGTCGTCGCAGGAGAAGATCGGGTTGCGCGGGTGTCGCCGCAGCATGTGCGAGCGCTAGATCGCCTGCTGGCTCGGACGCACGGAGATCTCCACCACGTCGGCACGCTTCGGCATGCACAGGGCGCCGTAGACGACCAGGGCGACATCCTCCGCCTTCAACAGCTCGTCACGCGACTCCTTCTCACGCTGCTGGGCGGGGTCGTTCTCGTTCATGTCGGTGCCCGTCTCACCGGGCTCGACGTGTACGACTCGAATCCCGTCCTTGCTGATCTCCTTGCGGAGTGCAGCGGAGAAGCCCTGCATCCCGGATTTGGTGGCGACGTAGACCGAGCTGCCTTCCTCGCGGACGTCGGCGCTCATCGAGCCGATGTTGACGATCACCCCCGACCTGCGTGGCCGCATGCGCTCGAGCGCGTGGTGCGTGCAGTACATCGTCCCCAGCAGGTTCGTGGACACGACGTAGTTGATGGAGTCGACGTCGGTGGCAGCCACATCCTGAGCGGCCAGGCCGGCATTGTTCACGAGGACGTCGGCCGTACCCATCCAGTCGTCGGCCCTGTCGAACAGCATGTCGACGTCGGACGTCTTCGAGATATCGGCCACGACACCGTTGGCGTCGGCGCCGATCTCGTTCAGATGCCGCAGAGCGTCGTCCAACTCGGTCTGATTGCGACCGCAGATCATGACGCGCGCGCCTCGAGCTGCGAGCAGCAGCGCCAACGCGCGTCCGATTCCGGTCGAGCCGCCGGTGATCATCGCCGACTTCCCAGGACCCCAGTCCTCGACCTCGAATCCGTTTGGAAGCGGTCCGGTGTCGACTTGGAGCGACTGCTGCGGCTGGGTGCTGTCAGAAGTGGTGGACACGTGCTCGTCTACCCCGACCCCCGCCCGGGCCATACGCTCGACCCCAAGCTTCAGCAGGCCGAGCGCGCAGAACTACCTAGATCGAGAACCGGGCTACGCGCCGGTCAGGGCACGCGCATTCGCTGCGCTACGGCGCTGGTTAGATGACGCGCACTTGCTGCGCTTCGTCGCCCTTCTTGCCGGGTGCGACCGTGAACTCGACGTTGTCGCCTTCGTTGAGCGACTTGTAGCCCTCACCGGTGATGGCGGAGAAGTGGACGAACACGTCGGGGCCACCTTCTCGAGTGATGAAGCCGTATCCCTTTTCGGCGTTGAAAAACTTCACAGTGCCAGTGGCCATTGCGATTCCTTACGTGACGTTGAATTTCGCGGTCGATCGACCGCTCGATGGAGAGGGTACCTCGACGCGGTGGCCAATGCACGGTGGGGCCGCCACCTAGGCCGCCGACTTCTCGAGAATGTGCACGCCGCAGGCCGAACCCAGCCCGATGACGTGGGCGAGGCCGACCTTCGCCCCCTCGATCTGGCGGTCGCCACACTCGTCACGCAGGTGTTGGCAGATCTCCCAGATGTTGGCGATACCCGTCGCAGAGATCGGATGGCCCTTCGACTGCAGTCCACCGGAGACGTTCACCGGCGTGCCGCCGTCGCGCCACGTCGCACCCGACTCGAAGAAGTCGACTGCGCCACCGGGCTCGCACAGCATCAGGTTGTCGTAGTGCACCAGCTCTGCGGTGGCGAAACAGTCGTGCAGCTCGACGAGATCGAGATCGTCCGGTCCGACGCCCGCCCGCTCGTAAGCCTGCTGCGCCGCATTGCGCGTCAGCGTATTGATGTCGGGGAGGATCTGGCACGCCTCTTCCCAGGGATCGGTGGTGAGGATCGACGCCGCCACCTTGACGGCCCGGCGTTGCTGCTCGCGTGACAGCGTCTTCAACTTCTCGCCGCTCACCACCACGGCGGCGGCGGCGCCGTCGCAGTTAGCCGAACACATCGGGCGGGTGTTCGGGTAGGCGATCATCACGTCGTTCATGATCTGCTCGAGACTCATCGCCTTCGAGTACGCGGCGAGCGGGTTGAGGGTGGAATGGCTGTGGTTCTTCTCGCTGATCCTCGCGAACAGCTCGAAGACCGTGCCGCCGTACTGGTGCTCGTGGATGTACTCCATGCCGACCTGCGCGAACACACCCGGCATGGCTTCGGTGCCGATCCGGCCGTCGACCGGCGCCACCGCGCCATAGCGTCCCGAGCGCTCCCACGACGCAGGGTCGGACTTGGACTGCCCGCCCCCACCCAGCAGGCCCGCACCGGCGAGCTTCTCGACGCCCACCGCGAGCCCGACGTCGGCCTCACCGGCCTTGACAGCCATGATCGCCGTACGCAGCGCAGTGGCGCCAGTTGCGCAGGCGTTGGCGACGTTGTACACCGGGATGCCCGTCTGGCCGACCTGTTTCTGAAGCCGCTGCCCGATGCCGCCGCCACCCATCAGGTTGCCCGCGGCAAGGATCTGCACGTCGCGCATCGTGAGCCCGGCATCGGCGAGTGCCGCCACGATCGCCTCCGCGCCAAGATCGACGACGTCCTTGTCCGGGTGCTTCCCGAACTTCGTCATCGAAATTCCGAGGATCCAGATGTCGTCGCTGGCGCTCATGTCGCAGATCCTTTCAGGCCGGTTCGAACGCATAATTGATGGCCTGGACGCCGGACGCGTCCACGCCGACCGGCACGGTAACGAGCCGGACCTTCATGCCGAGGGTGACGTGCTCCGGGTCGGCTGGGCAGTTGACGATGTTGCCGCGCACGGAGGTGCCGTCACAGTCGACCACTCCGGCGACGAACGGCACGTCGACGCCCGGCGCCGCGAACGCCACGATCGTGAACGAACGCAGCATTCCCTCGTTGGCGACGCCGACCTGCCGGAACTCGCTGCCGAAGCAAGCCGCGCACGCATTGCGGCGATCGAAGAAGCGTGCCCCGCAGGCCGTGCACTCGTTGGCCACCAGATGTGGATCACCGTCGTCGAGCACGAGATAGTCGACGAACGGGATGGCGGTGGATGGCGCTGACTTCACGGAATCCATGGTCTCACTCTTGCGGTGCTCACCTGTCGTTGGAGAAATGGCGTCGGGGAGATGGCGTCGGGAGAAACGGGCGTCAGTCGCTCGCGGGCAACGGCTTGGCCTCCTTGATCGTCAACACACGACCGTCCACCGCCGGCACGCCCTCGCCCGGCTTCGTGCAGAGCAGCTCGACCTTGTCGTCGGCGTCGACGTAGCGCTTTCCGATCGCCACGCCGCCACCATGACCGTCGGCAACCGCTGCCGAACCCTCGCGCTCGTCGGCGCTCGCCAGTGCAGGTAGTCCGCCGATCGTCACCTCGGCGCCACCCGCAGGAGCCCTGACGACGATGAACTCGGCAGTGCACACCGCGCTGAACAGGCGGGTGCCGGGCTTGATCGTCGTTGCCATCGTTTCCTCGCTCTCGATGTCGGTCTAGTTCAGTTGCACGCCGCGTCGCCCGCGGCGAGGAGGTCGTCGAGCACGACTCGGCGCAACAGCTTGCCCGTGTCGGTATGGGGCAGCGCCTCCCGGAAGACGATCGTGTCCGGTGTCCTCGCACCGCGCAGCTTCGAACGCACCGCATCGCGCAGCATCGTTGCGTCCACCCCGGTTCCCGGCCACGCGACCACAACGGCGGCGATCCGCTGGCCCCACTCTTCATCGGGCATCCCGACAACGCACGCTTCCTTCACTGCAGGGTGCGCCAAGAGCACTTCTTCGATCTCGGCCGGGGCAATGTTCTCACCGCCACGAATGATCGTGTCATCGGCGCGACCTTCGATGAACAGGTAGCCGGCGGCGTCGACGAACCCGCGGTCGCGCGTGCAGAACCAGCCGGCATCGTCGAGGACGCTGCCGCTCGCGTACTCACCCGCGATCTGCTCGCCGCGCACGAAGACCAAGCCCGTCTCCCCTGCCGGCAGTGTGGCACCACGCTCGTCGCGTATCTCCACCTCCACCGTCGGGAGGACCTGTCCCACTGACGCCAGCCGGCGGCGCACACCGGGATCTTCGCTCGCCAGCGCGGCGCGGTGGTCGTCGGGTCCCAGCAGCGCGATCGTCGAGGCCGTCTCCGTCAACCCGTAGGCGTTGACGAACCCCACCCCCGGTAGCAGGCGAAGCGCCTGCGTCACCACGCGTTCGGACACCTTCGAGCCGCCATATGAGAGGGTTCGCAAGTCCGGCAGATCGGCAGGCCCTTCGCCGATCGCCTCGACGATGCGCGAGAGCATCGTCGGCACGACCATCGCGTTCGTCACATGCTCGCCCCGTGCCACCTCGAGCCATCGTGAGGCGTCGAACGCCGGGAGGTACACCAGGCGACGCCCTGCGAACAGATTCGACAGCATGTTGACAACACCGGCGACGTGATACGGCGGCACGGCGATCAACACCGCCTCGTCAGGCGAGGCGCTACCGAACTCGACGGTGGCCAACAGGTACGACATCAGGTGCCGATGACGCAACAACGCCGCCTTCGGGGCTGACGTCGTGCCGCTCGTGTACAGCACAACCGCGACGTCGCCGCCGTCGCCGATCGTCGCCTCTGTCGTAGCGATGGCCGGCAACTCGTGGAGCCAGTCGTCGAGCGTCGGGCCACCATGGCCGTCGAGCCGTTCGAGGGTCTCCACGTCAGTGAGCACCAATGCGTCGTGCTGGAGCGCGATCAACTCACGGAGTTGACGGTCTTCGAGGCGGTAGTTGATCGGCACGAACGGGATGTCGGCGACCGCCGCCGCCAACAGCGCCACCGGCAGCAAACCGTGGTTCTCACCGACGTAGACGACGCTCCCCCGACCCGCGATCCCGGCAGCGCCTCGGCGCGCCAACGCCGCCACTTCGGCGCCGGCGTAGGCCCGCCCGTCGTGAACGAGCAGGACTCGGTCCTCGAACCCGGAGTCGATCATGTCGACGAGCATCCCGAGATGCACCGCGTCCCCTCTCGTCACAACCTACGTACGAGAACCTACCGGCAACGCTGATGTCGGAGACCAACTACCGTCGATCCTCACAGTCGAGCTGGGGTGAACACGATGGCAGGCAAAAAGGCGGAGAAGACGCCGACGACCAAGAAGGCGGCGAAGGCCAAGAAGGCGGCGAAGGCGACGAAGAAGTCGGCGAAGCCGGCTCGGAACGAGACGCAGAGATCGAAGTCACGCGAATCGACCGAGCCGGTCCTGCTCGCGGGTGGCAACCCCCAGATCCCCAAGGGTTACGGCGATGCGCCGGTGCAGGCCTACATCGCCGCCATGCCCGGCTGGAAGCGCGATGTGGGGCGCCGACTCGACGAGCTGATCGTGGGCGCCGTCCCCGACGTGCGCAAGGCGGTCAAGTGGAACTCGCCCTTCTACGGCATCGAGGGCCAGGGCTGGTTCCTCAATCTCCACTGCTTCACGAAGTACGTGAAGGTGGCCTTCTTCCGCGGTACGTCGTTGCGTCCGGTTCCGCCCGGCGAGTCCAAGCACAAGGAAGTTCGATACCTCGACATCCACGAGGACGACGAAGTCGACGAGGCGCAACTCGCCGACTGGGTGCAACAAGCCAGCAAACTGCCGGGCGAAAACCTCTGATCGCTGAGGCACGTCGAGGCTGATGGACGGCGCCATCGGACGGGCGGCGTTTGGCCGCCCCGGGAATGCGGGCAAATGCGCGACGTGCTCAGCACGCCCGGCGCCGAACACTTCGTTCCCGAGACAGAGTCGCTCAGCGAACTCGCAGAGGCGGCCTGCACCTGTCGAGGATGTCCGTTGTGGGCGGACGCCACGCAGACCGTCTTCGGCGAAGGGCCGCGCACGGCGTCGCTCGTCCTGGTGGGTGAGCAGCCCGGCGATCAGGAAGACCGCCAGGGTGCACCATTCGTCGGTCCCGCCGGACGCGTGCTCTGGCAATGCGTGGCCGAGGCCGGCATCGACCGGACCGAGGTCTATGTCACCAATGCGGTGAAGCACTTCAAGCACACCTCGCCGCAGCGCGGCAAACGCCGCCTGCACAAGAAACCGAACACCGCTGAGATCGAAGCGTGCCACCCCTGGATCGAGGCAGAGCTGCGCGCCGTTCGGGCTCGCGCCGTCGTGGCACTCGGCGCCACGGCCGCACGTTCATTGCTCGGCACCAACGTCGCCATAGCCAGTAACCGTGGCGTCAGGTTCGACCTGGACGGCCGCCCGCTCTGCGTCACCTATCACCCTTCAGCGGTGCTGCGCGCCGACGACCGCGCCGTCGAGATCCGGTCGGCGATCGTCGAGGACCTGCGAACGGTTGCAACGTGGCTGCCGGCGTGAGCGGCTCGGTCCGGGTCGGCTGCTCGGGCTGGTCGTACAAGGACTGGCGCGGCGTGATCTACCCCGCCGAGCTCCCGCAGCGGCGCTGGTTCGAGCACTATCAACGACTTTTCGACACCGTCGAGCTCAATTCGACGTTCTACCGCCTGCCGGCTGCATCCACCATGGAGGGCTGGGCCGCTGCGGCCCGCCCCGAGTTCCTCTTCGCCGTCAAGCTCGGTGCCTTCGGGTCGCACCGCATGAAGCTGGGCGACGCCGCGTCTTGGCTACCCAATCACCTCGATCGTGTGAACCGACTCGGCGAACACCTCGGGCCGACGCTCGTGCAGCTGCCACCACGATGGAAGCGGAACGTCGCGCGGCTCGACGAGTTCCTCGGCGTCGCGCCACCGAGCATCCGCTGGGCGGTCGAGATCCGGGAACGCTCGTGGCTGCACGACGACGTGTTCGACGTTCTCGCCAAACACGGCGCCGCATTGTGCATCCACGATCTGCTCGCCGACCACCCGTTCCAACTCACGACGGACTGGACCTACGTGCGGTTCCATGGACCACATGCGCTCACGCAGCCCTACCACGGAGCGTACGGCGCGGTTCGGTTACGGAGATGGGCGAACCGGCTCGCGGACGTGCTCGCCGCGGGCCACGACGTCTACGCGTACTTCAACAACGACTGGTTCGGTCACGCGGTACGTGACGCCACACGACTGCGAGATCTGCTCGGGGCACGCGACCGCACGGGTGTCGAAGAGCCAGCCGCGTCGACTGTCGGCATTGCTTGAGCATCGTCCGCTCATACCTCGGGCAATCCGTTGCGGCGCTTGCGAGCACCACGGGGCACGGCTAGGCCCGTGGTAGTGCTCTAATCCGACCGCAGTGTTTGAAACGGCCGGTCCGTGGGTATTGGAGGCCGCCACCGAGGAGGGCCGGTTGAGTGATCACGAGTTGGCACGCAGCGATTGCGATCACGCGCGCTCGAGGTGTGCCTCTTTAGGTGACCTCAACGCACGGCTGGGGCGGATCCGATCGGCGTCGGCGAACATCAGGAGGGCGGCATGAAGGAGAGTTCGACTGCGTCTCGGGAACGGGAATCCGCGCGATCACCGATGAGTCGAAACGGAGACTGCGCAATGTCGCAGGCCCAACTCACTCGGCTCGTCGACACGGTTCGCCGCATGCGTGGCGGCGATCTCTCGGCGCGCTTGTCCTGGCGCTCCGGAGCGCTCGGCGAGCTGGCGGCGGAGCTGAATGGTCTTGCCGCGCAGCACGAGCGGTTCCACCGGGACGCGGGTCGCGTGGCGATCAAGGTCGTCAGGCACGGCCGCCCCGATGCTCGCCTCACACCGCCGACCGACGCGCCATTGCTTGCCGCCACCGCGGCTGCCATCAACGACTCGATGGACGCACTGCTCGCGCCCGGTGCGGAGATCGCACGTGTGATCGGCGCGGTCGCGGCAGGGGATCTCTCGGCGCGTGTCATCACGCCCGGCGGTCGCGTCTATCAAGGCGAGTTCCGCCAGCGGGCGATGGTCGTCGACTCGATGGTGGCCGAGCTGTCCCGCCTCGCGGACGAGCTGACGCGGGTGACACGCCAGTTCGGCACGGAAGGCCGTCTCGGTGGCCAAGCGCAGGTGCCCGGCGTGTCGGGTCGGTGGAAGGAGCTCACCGACGCCGTCAACTACATGGTGCACAACCTCACCGACCAGGTCCGCGACATCGCCCAGGTGACGACCGCAGTTGCGAACGGCGACCTCACGCAGAAGATCACCGCCGACGTGCGGGGCGAGGTGCTCGAGCTCAAGGACACGATCAACACGATGGTCGACCAGCTGCGTTCGTTCGCAGCGGAGGTGACGCGCGTCGCCCGCGAGGTCGGCACCGAAGGTCGCCTGGGTGGCCAGGCGCAGGTGGCCGGGGTATCGGGAACATGGCGCGACCTCACCGAGTCCGTGAACTCGATGGCCGGCAACCTCACGACACAGGTGCGCGACATCGCCACGGTCACGACCGCCGTTGCCAACGGCGACCTGTCGCAGAAGATCTCGGTCGAGGCCAAGGGCGAGGTGGCGGCGCTGGCGGAGACGATCAACCGGATGGTCGATCAGTTGCGGTCGTTCGCCGACGAAGTGACGCGCGTCGCCCGCGAGGTCGGCACCGAAGGCCGGCTCGGCGGGCAAGCGCAGGTCCAGGGAGTCTCGGGCACGTGGAAGGACCTGACCGAGAACGTCAACCAACTCGCCGGCAACCTCACCGCCCAGGTCCGCAACATCGCCCAGGTCACGACTGCGGTAGCGAACGGCGACCTCTCGCAGACCATCTCCGTGGACGCCCGCGGGGAGATCCTGGAGCTGAAGGCGACCATCAACACGATGGTCGACCAGCTGTCGTCCTTCGCCGCCGAGGTCACCCGCGTGGCCCGCGAGGTGGGCACCGAGGGC
>DASQTR010000522.1:0-2166 GCA_035641795.1 Ilumatobacter sp. | reverse complement strand
CCTGACGGCCGGAGCGGCCCCGCAGCTGGTTGTCGATCCGGCGCGAGTCGTGCCGTTCCGAGCCGATCACGTAAAGACCGCCGAGCTCGATCACCTTCTTCTGCTCCGCGGCGCACTCGACCTTGATCTCGACGAGCAGCTCGCCATACCGGGCCCATGCCTTTGCACGGTCCTCGCGATACTCCTCGGGCATCTCGTCCAGCGGTCGCGGCAACTCGAAGTCGTCGACCATCAGCTCGGCCGCGTAGCCCTCCTTGAGGACTTCCTGGCGGGCGAGCAATTCAGGGTTGCCGCCAAGGATGATGTCGACGCCGCGGCCCGCCATGTTGGTCGCGACCGTGACCGCGCCCAGCCGCCCGGCCTGGGCGACGATCTCCGCTTCACGCGTGTGCTGCTTGGCGTTCAGCACCTCGTGCGGGATTCCGCGTTGGCGCATCATCCGCGCAAGCAACTCGGACTTCTCGACGCTGATCGTGCCGACCAACACCGGCTGACCGGCCGCGTGGCGCTCGCTGATGTCCTCGATGATCGACTGGAACTTGCCGACCTCGCCCTTGTAGATCAGGTCCGACTGGTCGTTGCGGCCGACTGGCTTGTTGGTCGGGATCGGCACCACGCCGAGCTGGTAGGTGTTCATCAGCTCGGCGGCCTCCGTCGACGCCGTACCGGTCATCCCCGCGAGCTTGTCGTACATGCGGAAGTAGTTCTGGAGCGTGATCGTGGCGAGCGTCTGATTCTCCTCCTTGATCTTCACCCCTTCCTTGGCCTCGACCGCCTGGTGGATCCCCTCCGACCAACGCCGGCCCTCGAGGATGCGGCCGGTGAACTCGTCGACGATCTTCACGTCGCCGCCCTGGACGATGTAGTCCTTGTCGCGGCGGTACAGCTCCTTGGCCTTGAGCGCAACGGTGAACTGGTGGACCAGATTGGCCGACACGTCGTCGTAGAGGTTGTCGACGCCGAGCGCCCGCTCGACCTTGTCGATGCCCTCCTCGAGGGGGACGACGGTGCGCTTGTCCTCCTCGACCTCGTAGTCGACGTCACGTTCGAGCGAGCGCACGATCGAGGCGAAGCGGTAGTAGAGCTTGGCGGCGTCGCCGACGCGGCCCGAGATGATGAGCGGCGTGCGCGCCTCGTCGATCAGGATCGAGTCGACCTCGTCGACGATGCAATAGCTGTGGCCGCGCTGGACCTTGGCGTCGAGCCTGGGCGCCATGTTGTCGCGGAGATAGTCGAAGCCCATCTCGTTGTTGGTGCCGTAGGTGATGTCGCACATGTAGTTGCGCCGCTTCTCCTCCGGCCGGTCTTTGAAGCCGGGGATGATGAGACCGACGCTGAGCCCGAGGAACTTGTGGATTCGGCCCATCCACTCCGCGTCGCGGCGAGCCAGGTAGTCGTTGACGGTGACGAGATGAACGCCCTTGCCGGCGAGCCCGTTGAGGTACACCGGAAGCGTCGACACGAGCGTCTTGCCCTCGCCGGTCTTCATCTCCGCAACCCACCCGAAGTGGAGCGCGGCCCCGCCCATCAACTGCACGTCGTAGTGGCGCTGGCCGATCACCCGCACCGCCGCCTCGCGCGTGACCGCGAACGCCTCGATCAGGAGATCGTCGACGGTGGCGCCGTTGGCCAACCGGTCGCGGAACTCGACGGACTTGCCTCGCAGCTCGTCGTCGGACAGCCGCCGCATCTCGTCGCCGAGCGCATTGATGTCGGGAACGATCCCCTCGAGAGCTTTGATCTTCTTGCCTTCTCCCGCGCGGAGGATGCGATCGAGAATGCTCATGCGGCCGACCAGCCTACCGGTGGCCGGGAGGCCAGGGCCGCCGTCGGCCCTCCGCGGCGCACCAGTCCTAGCCTGCCGGCGTGGAGCCCAGCGGCGGCGACGCCGCCCCACCCAACCTGGCAGCCCCGCCGGGCGTGTCTCCAGCGATGAGCGCGGTGACTGCCCCGGCCACCGCTGACGTCGCCGAGCACGTCAGCCATTTCGACGCGCTCTTCGCCGACCATTACGCGCGCCTGGTGAGGGCCTTGACGTTGGTGGCCGGCGATCGGGAGGTCGCCGCCGACGCCGTCCAGGAGGCGTTCGTGAGGGCCCACCTCAGGTGGCGCAAGATCGGCCGCTACGACGACCCGATCGGCTGGGTACGGCGGGTCGCGATCAAC
>DASQTR010000521.1:0-4701 GCA_035641795.1 Ilumatobacter sp. | reverse complement strand
CCGCCACAGTGCGGGCCATGTCGTCCCAGTAGCCCTGCATCACCGAATAGCCGCGCGTGCAGAACTCGCCGACCTCGCCGCGCTCGAGCGTGCGTCCGGTCTCCGGGTCGGCGATGCGGACCTCGACGTGCGGGTGGGCGCGGCCTACGGTTGCCGTGCGGTGATGGAGTGAATCGTCGGGCAGTGTCTGCGTCGCCACCGGAGACGTCTCCGTCATGCCGTAACAGATGGTCACGTCACGCATGTGCATGCGCTCGACGCACTGCTTCATCACCTCGACCGGGCAAGGCGAGCCGGCCATCACGCCGGTGCGCAACGTGGACAGGTCGTAGAGATCGAACTCGGGATGGCCGAGTTCGGCGATGAACATCGTCGGCACCCCGTACAGCGCCGTGCAGTGCTCGCTCTCGATCGTCTCGAGCACGGCGGTCGGGTCGAACGAGTCTGACGGGATCACCATCGTCGCTCCGTGCGACGCGCAGCCGAGGTTGGCCATCACCATGCCGAAGCAGTGGTAGAAGGGCACGGGGATGCAGAGCCGGTCCTGGTGGGTGAAGCCCTGCAGCTCGGTCGTGAAGTAGCCGTTGTTGAGGATGTTGCGGTGTGTGAGCGTGGCGCCCTTCGGAAAGCCGGTCGTGCCCGACGTGTACTGGATGTTGATCGGGTCGTCGGGCTCCAGCGAGTCGCGTCGCTCGGCGAGCGCATCGTCGGACACCATCTCGTCGCCCTCGGTGAGATGGTTCCATTCGTCGGTCCAGAAGAACACCGCCCGCTCGAGCGTGGGGCACTCCTCGGCGACCTCCGCCACCATCGCCACGTAGTTCGAGCTCTTGAACTCCGGCGCGGCGATGATCCAGCGGCATCCCGACTGGTTGAGCGCGTACGCCAGTTCGTGGGTGCGGTACGCGGGATTGATGTTCACGAGGATCGCGCCGATCTCGGCGGTGGCGAACTGCACCAGCGTCCACTCCGCGTAGTTCGGCGACCAGAGCCCCACTCGGTCACCCTTCTGCAGCCCGGCGTGCATCAGGCTCTTGGCGAGGTCGCGCACGCGCTCGCCGAGCTCGAAGTAGTTCCACCGGATGCCCTGCTGGCGCGAGACGATCGCCTCGCGGTACTGGTGCTGCTCAATGGTGCGGAGCAGGTTGTGGGGGATGGTCTCGTCGAGCAGCGGGATGTCGGTGCGCCCCCGGTCGTACGCCTCCAGCCCCACCATCCCCACTGTAGAACTGTCCCCTGACGCGGCGCGCAGCAGCGCACCGTGGGTGCTGCGGCCGGCCGTAATGTGCGGGCGTGGCGACGACGACGGCGGGGATGGTCTGCGCCCACCACCACCTGTACTCCACGCTGGCGCGCGGGATGCCGGCGCCGCCCCGACGGCCCGCTCGGTTCGGCGAGATCCTCGAGCAGATCTGGTGGCGGCTCGACGCCGCCCTCGACCTCGAGATGATCCGTGCCGGTGCGCTGCTCGGCGCGACCGAGGCGTTGATGTCGGGGACGACCGCGATCGTCGACCACCACGAGAGCCCGAACGCGATCGAGGGCAGCCTCGACGTGATTGCGGCGGCGTGCGAGGAGGTCGGCGTGCGGGCCGTCTGCGCCTACGGGGTGACCGACCGGCACGGTGCCGACGGGGCGCGCCGAGGGCTGCTCGAGAACGATCGCTTCCTGCGGGCCGGAGGACGCGGGCTGGTCGGCGTGCACGCCGCGTTCACGTGCGCTGACGACACACTGGCGGCCGCCGCCGGTCTAGCCACCGAGCTCGGGGTGGGGGTGCACATCCACGTCGCCGAGGGGCCGGAGGACCACGCGGCAGGTGCGCGTCTGGCGCCGCTCGCCGCCGACGACTGGCTGCTGGTCCATTGTGTGTCGCTCGACCGCGACCTGCCTGGGCGGATCGCCCACAACCCGCGTTCGAACATGAACAACGCAGTCGGCTACGCACGACCTGCGCGGCGGCCGAACACTGTCGTGCTCGGGACCGATGGGATCGGCGCCGACATGCTGGAGGAGTTCCGGCTGGCCTACGTCGCTCACCGCGCCGACGACGTGCTCGCCTCGCCGGACGCGGCATGGTCGTGGCTCGAAGCCGGCTACGAAATCGTGCCGGAGGCGCGCGACGACACGGTGGAATGGACTTACGACCACGTCGATTCACCGTGGCACGTCGCCTTCACACCGGGCATCAGGGCGGTGCGAGTGGTCAACGCCGAAGGCAGAGTGCTGCTGCAAGACGGCAAGCCGACAAGGGTCGATCTCGACGAGGTCAGAGCGAAGGCAGCCGAACAAGCACGGCGCCTGCACGCACGTCTCTAACAACGGATTAGCGCGAGATGACCAACAACGCGAGCCCGCCCACGATCAGCGCCGCCGCGATCATGCGCACGCGCCCGCGGGTCTCGCCGAGATAGCGCGAGCCGACGAACACCGCGATCAGGACGCTCGACTCGCGCAGTGCCGCCACATACCCGACCGGGGCGTCCCGGACTGCGATCAGCACCAGCCCGTAGGCGGCGATCGTCATCGTTGCCGCCACTGTCGTTCGTTTCCAGGCCCTCGACAGGAATCCAGCGAGGTCGCGCCCGCGCCCCATCGCGACGCCCGCGAGGCTGAGCGTCAGGCCGCTCGCTGCTTGCGTGGCGAAGATGTAGTTGTTCACCTCGTACGTGCGCGCGGCGTGACTGTCGGACAGCGTGTATGCACCGATCGTTGCGGCGACTATCAGGGCGGCCCATATCTCGGCACGCGCAGCGCCCACCGCGAGCAGCGTCATGCCTGCGGCGACGATGACGATCGCTGTCACAGACAGCAACTTGAGGTCGTCGCCGAGCAGGATGATGCCGCCGATCGCGGCAACCAGCGCACCGCCGCCCCGCGCAAGCGGGTAGGCGAGCGAGAAGTCACCGTGCGCGTATGCCCATCCGAGCGCCACGAGGTAGACGATGTGCACGCACGCCGAGAGCCCCGCCCACGCCCATGCGCCGGCCGGAACGCCGCCCGTCACGACCAGCAGCACCGCGCTCACGGCGCCGGCGATCAGGAACTGGCCCCACAAGGCCAGGAACGGATCGCCGCTGCGCTTCGCGGTGAGGTTCCATCCCGCATGCAGGACGGCCGCGGTCAGCGCAAAGACGGTGGCTTGAAGCACGAGGCGTTCAGCCGGCGGCCGGTGACGACCAGTCGGTTGGCATCGGCGGCCAGCGTCCGATGCCGCCGTCCTCGCAGAGCATGTCGGCGAGCAGCCGGTCGGTGTGTTGCGCCCGCCAGAGGAGCATCTGCTGCGCCAGCGGCAGCACCACCGCGGGGTCGGTGGTCGCGGTGCGCCATGTGGGGTCGGCGGCGAGGTCGAAGCAGAGCCACTCACCGTTTCCGAACTGGACGTAGGCGTGCGTCTCGGTGCGCAACGTGGCCAGGTGTTGGCGTTCGAGTGTGCGATCCCACGGCCAGTCGACGGGAACCTGGCGAAGCACGTAGCCGCGCCAGTCGAACTCCCAGTGCGCCGCCGTGCGCCACCACGGCGGCCGCTCTCCTGACAGGAACGGGGTGAGCGGGTAGCCGTCGCATTGCGAGGGAACGGGCACGCCGATCGCCTCGCAGATCGTGGGCATCACGTCGACGTTCTCGGTGAAGCGGTCGACGACCGTACCGTGCATCTCGCGTCGCGACGGATCGCGCACGATGCACGGGATGAAGTAGCTCTGCTCCCAGTAGCCGAGCTTGTCGCGGAGGCCGTGGTCGCCGAGCATCTCGGCGTGGTCGGCGGTGACGACGATCAGCGTGTCGTCCCACATGCCCAGCCGCTCGAGCGCGTCCCACAGGCGGCCCAGCTGGTTGTCGACGTGGCTGATCATCCCGAAGTACTGGGCGCGCATGCGCGCCAGCGCGCCGGGGTCGGTGGATGCCGAAGCACGCGGCACCATGAGCACGAGCTGGTAGAAGCTCGACCCGCCGGCGTCGGGAGCGATCGGCTCGCCGACGTCGGCCGGGTCGTAGGCGTGCGACCACTCGCCGGGCGCCGAGTACGGGGGGTGCGGGCGGAGGTAGCTGAGGTGGGCGAACCACGGATGGTCCTGGGCGGCGATCCACTCGACGGCGCGGTCGGTCAGGAAGGCGCCGATGCTGTGCTCCTCCGGCCGTTCGTGTTCGGTCTTCAGCAGCTCAGGCGAGCCGACCGAGGTGTCGTAGCCGAGCTCGGCGAGCCAGTCGAGCCAAGGCTGGTTGTGCTCGGGAAGGTCGAGCACGGCGTCGAACCCGGGCAGTACGCCCTCGTAGAAGGAGAGCCGAGGATCGTCTGGCCCGGTTGCATCGCGCGGATCGACGGACTGGTCGGTGTAACCGAACAACGCGGGCGAGTAGCCCGCGCGGCGCCCCGCAAGGGCGACGTTGTCGAAGCGCCGGTCGAGCGGTGTGCCGTTGGCGACCACCCGATGGTTGAACTGGTACATGCCGGTGTAGAGCGAAGCCCGCCCCGGCCCACACGGCGCCGCCTGGCTGTAGTGCCGTGCGAACCGAACGCCGCCCGCAGCCAGCCGATCGAGATGCGGCGTCCGAACGAGGGGATGCCCAGCCGAAGAAAGGCAGTCACCCCGAAACTGATCAAGCGTGATCAACAACACGTTCGGTCGCCCAGCCACACCACGATCCTTGCAAACCCGGCTTCATGTCGCGCTCATCACCGCGTACGCGGTGATGAGCGCGACA
>DASQTR010000520.1:0-6412 GCA_035641795.1 Ilumatobacter sp. | reverse complement strand
GAAGTTGGCCGGACGCGCCAGTCGAGTCAACACCTTCTTCTCCATCCCGATGCTCTTCTTCATGGTGTTCACGAGCCACTTCGCCGTCAACTTCGAGAACCCGGGCGGCTCGGCGGTCGTCACGTGGATCCTGTTCATCGTGATCTGGGCCGGCGCCGAGCTCAGCGCACTCGGCAAGCTGCCCGGAGGCCTCGACAGCCCTTTCAACAAGCTCGCCCTCGACAACCACATCCGCACGATCGAGGCCGGTTTGATCGCGCTGGCGGTGCTCTACTTCATCGGTTGGGAGCTGGTGATCGGAGGCTTCTGATCAGGGGCTGACGACGAGCGTGCCCTCCATGCCCGCGTCGCGGTGCCCGGGCACGTCGCAGTAGAACACGTACTCGCCAGCGGCCAGGTCGATCTCGCCCTCGTCGTCGTCGACGAGCTTGAAGTCCTCGCCGTCGATCACGAAGCTGTGCGTCGTCGCTCCGGCGTTGTCGTGGACGATCTTGATCACACCGGCGGTCGCCGTCAGGTTGTCCGGCGTGAACTCGAGCGCATCGGTGGACTCGACGGTGAGCGTCTCGGCGGCGGCGCCGTCGGCGGTGGCGGTTCCGCCGGCATCGTCGTCGTCATCGTCGCCGCACGCGGTCAACGTGAGGCCGACGCCCAGACCCAGTACCGAAATCCAGCGCAGCGCGCTCATCTGTTCCTCCTCCTCGGAGCCAGTCGCCGTGACCGGCCGGCGTCGATGCTATCGATGGCGATCGCGAGCCGGCTCGGGCGCGTGCGATTGCAGACGAGCGCGGCTCACAGCCCGCCGATCGGACCCAGGGCTACTCTGGATCCGTCATGGCGGCATCCACCCCTATCCCGCCGGCCATCCCGCCGGCCATCCCGCCGACGCTGGAGCACGAGCCTGCGGGGAGGTCGACCAGGCAGCAGATCCTGGACGAGGCGATCGCCTGCTTCTCCCACGCCGGGTACGACGGCACGTCGCTGAACGACATCGCCGCCGGGGTCGGCATCCGGCGACCGAGCCTGCTCCATCACTTCCCGTCCAAGGAGGCGCTTTATCAAGAGGTGTTCGAGCACCTGCTCTCCGACTGGTTCCACCGCCTCGCGGGCGCGATCGCGGCACCCGAAGAGGGCTGGGACAAGGTCGAGCTCGTGCTGCGCGCCGGGTTCCGGTTCTTCGCCGACAACCCCAGCTACGTGCGCCTCGTGCGCCGCGAGGCGATCGACGGCGGCCAGCATCTCGGGATCGACTTGGCGAGCGTGCTGCGGCCGACGTTCGACCTCGCCGCCGACTACTTCGATCGTGAGATGACCGCCGGCACGTTCCGGGAACAGGACTCGCGCCAACTGATGATCACGGGCTACGGCGCGTTGCTCAGCTACTTCTCCGACGAGCCGTTCCTCGAAGGTCTGCTCGACATAGCGCCACTCTCCGATGACGCTCTGGCGGCTCGCCAGGAGCACGTCGTCCAGTTCTTCCGCGCCGCGCTGCTGCCCTGACCGCCGGATTGCCTGCCCGACCGCACAGCGGATCGGTACCGTTTGGTGAGCATGTCCGCCGCCAGCACGCTCTCAGAAGCCGCGTCGAAGGAGCTGCTGCGCCACTACGGGCTGATCACGCCCGACGAGCGAGCCGTCGCGACACCCGAGGCAGCGGCGTCGGCGGCGGCCGAGATCGGCTTTCCGGTCGTGCTCAAGCTCGCAGGCGACGGCATCGCCCACAAGACCGAGCGAAGCCTGGTGCGGCTCGCTCTGGCTGACGCCGGCGCGGTGGCTGCGGCCGGGCGCGATCTGCTCGGCGCGGCGACGCAAGCGGACGGTGACGTGATGCTGCTCGTAGCACCGATGGTGCGCGGCAACCGTGAACTGATCGCGGGAATGGTCCGTGACTCGCAGTTCGGAGCCACCGTGATGTTCGGCGTCGGCGGCGTGCTCGCAGAGGCGATCGACGACGTCGTCTTCCGCCCGGCGCCATTGGACGCCGACACGGCGGAGGAGATGATCGACTCGCTCGAATCCCACGCTCTGCTCGGCGAAGTGCGCGGCGAGGCCGCCGTGTCGCGCGACGAGCTCGTCGCGCTGCTCGTCGGCCTCGGCCGGTTGGCAGCGGAACGCGCCGATGTCGCCAGCGTCGACATCAACCCGCTGATCGTCGACGCCTCCGGCACACCGGTCGCAGTCGATGCGCTCGTCGAGGTGGGGCATGCGCCCGCCGAAGGCAACCCGGAACGGCCGCGCCCGAGCGACGAGTCGTTCCGCGCGCTGTTCGAGCCGCGAGGTGTCGTCGTCACGGGCGCGTCGA
Source organism: Ilumatobacter sp. (assembly GCA_035641795.1). Taxonomy (GTDB): domain Bacteria; phylum Actinomycetota; class Acidimicrobiia; order Acidimicrobiales; family Ilumatobacteraceae; genus Ilumatobacter. The sequence goes on along the minus strand of DASQTR010000520.1, from coordinate 4,110 downwards.
CGCATCCGGGCAAGTTCGGATTCGTGTCGCTCCACAACCTGCTGGCGTCGGGATACAAGGGATCCGTCTTCGCCACCAACCTGGCCGGTGAGGAGGTGCTCGGCATCCGGACGATCCGCGACGTCGCCGATCTGCCCGACGACGCCGTCGACCTCGCCTTCGTGTGCACACCCGCAGGCGCCAATGCCGACATTCTGCGAGCGTGCGCAAAGAAGGGCATCCGGGCGGCGTTTCTCACCACCGCCGGCTATGCGGAGGCGGGCCAGCATGGCCAGGCGGCGCAGGACGAGTTGGTCGCCCTCGCAGACGAGCTCGGCATGCTGGTCGCCGGCCCGAACGGCCAAGGCGTCGTCTCGACGCCGGCGCGCCTGTGCGCTCAGATCGTCGCCCCGTATCCACCCCTGGGCAGGATCGGCGTTGCCAGCCAGTCGGGGAACTTGGTGTCGAGCTTCATGAACCTCGCCCGCGCAACCGGTGTCGGGATCAGCCGCGCCGTGTCCGCGGGCAACGCCGCCGCGGTGAGCGTCGCCGACTACCTCGAGTTCTACGCCCACGACCCGGCGACGGCGGTAGCCCTCGCCTACGTCGAAACCGTGCGCGACGGGGCGGCGTTGATGGCCCGCCTCGGTGACGTCGCCGCGCGCAAGCCGCTCGTGCTCCTGAAGGGCGGCGCGACACCGGGAGGGGCACGCGCTGCCGCCAGCCACACCGGCGCGCTGGCCGCCGACGACAAGCTGTTCGACGGCGCCTGCCGCGCCTACGGCATCACGCGCGCGGCCGGCGTGGAGGAGGCCTTCGAGGCCGCCGCCACGTTCGCCACGCAACCGCTCCCCAAGGGACCCCGCGTGGTCGTGCTTACCACCGCGGGCGGGTGGGGCGTGGTGACCGCCGATGCGATCTCACGCGACGGTGCGCTGAGCCTGCTCGCTCTTCCCGACGACCTGCTGCGCGCGGTCGACGCCCATCTGCCGCCCCGTTGGAGCCGCAACAATCCGGTCGACTGTGCAGGCGGGGAGACTCGAGACACCATCCCCACCGTGCTGCGGCTGCTCGCCGAGCACCCCGACGTCGACGCCATCGTCTACCTCGGGCTCGGCATCCAGTCGAACCAGGCGCGGATGATGCGTGAGGGCGGCTTCTACCCGGGCCATGGGTTGGACCGGATCGTGGACTACCACGAGCGCCAGGACCGCCGGTTCGCAGAGGCAGCCGCCGAGCTCTCGCAGCGCAGCGGCAAGCCGATCCTGTGCGCCACCGAGCTGGGCGTCGCCGATCCGACCAACCCAGGCCCCGCCGCGGTGCGCGCCACCGAGCGGCTCGTGTACCCCAGCGGCGAGCGCGCCGTCGTCGCGCTGGGGCACCTCTACCGATACGCGCGCCACCGGGCGCGCCGCGCCGGATGAGCACCGGCCGGTCGCGGGAGCGGCGGCAGGGCAACGGGCCGATGGTGGCGCTGGTCGTCGCCGCCATGATCCCCGCACTGCTGCTGCTCGGGCTCGCGCAGTGGGCGGGCGGCCAGGCGGATGCGACCGAGGACGCGCTCCCCGCGGCCGATCCGGGTGCCACCTCGACCACCCCACCGGCGCTGTCCTCGGCGCTCACGACTGGCCTGCTGTCGTTCCGGCGGGCATCGAGCAAGCTCTCCCGCGACCTCAACATCGCGGCGTTCCAGCAGGGCGTGCAACCGCTCATGGACTCGGTCGGCGAAGGCTCGTGCGCGGCGATCTCTCTCGACGGCGAGCTTGTCTCGGAGAAGAACATCGACGCCGTGGTCATCCCCGCCAGCAACATGAAGATCCTCGTGGCCGCGGTGGCGACCGACGTGCTCGGCGACGACTTCCGGTACACGACCCGCGTGATGGGACCGGCGCCTTCGGCCGGCGTGATCAACGGTGACGTTCACCTCGTCGGCGGCGGCGACCCGCTGTTGTCCGGCGACTGGTACCCCCAGTCCGACCTCGACCGCTTCCGCGCGTTCAACACGACATCGCTCGACGAGCTCGCCAGCCAATTGGCGGCGGCCGGGGTGACGCAGATCGACGGCAACGTGCTCGGTGACGGCAGCCGCTACGACGACGAGCTGTACGCGCCCGGCTGGGGTGCCGACGTCAACGGCATCGAGGCCGGGCCGTACGACGCGCTGCTCGTGAACGATGCGCGTGTGCTGGGCGACGAGCAGCGCAGCAACGACCCCAACCAAGCGGGGGCGCGCGAGTTCGTGAGGATCCTCGGCGAACACGGGATCTCCGTGACCGGCGGCCCCGGTGCCGGCACGGCGCCGGCGGCCGCAGTGGAGCTGGCGACCGTGCAGTCGCAGCCGCTGCCGGCCGTGATCGCAGAGATGCTCACCAACAGCGACAACAACACCGCCGAGCTGATGCTCAAGGAGATAGGGCTGGCGACGTCGGGCGCGGGCACTCGCCAGGCAGGTGCCCAGGCGATCGCGTCCACGCTTGCCGAGTGGGGGATCGACACCACGGGCTTGGTCGTCGCCGACGGCAGCGGACTCAGCGCCGACGACCGGATCACATGCCGAACGATGATCTCCGTCCTGCAGCACACCGGGTTCGACAGTGCCGTCGGGCAAGGGCTTGCGATCGGCGGCGAGACGGGCACACTTGCCGACGCCTTCGGCGACACGAGTGTCGGCGGCCGCATCCGGGGCAAGACCGGCACGTTGAACAACGTTCCCTACGACCAGGATCCTCCGGCGGTGAAGGCGCTTTCCGGCTATCTCCCCGTCGACGGCGGCGGGGCGATCGAGTACACGCTGCTGCTCAACGGCGGCATCATCACCGACCAGAGCGAGTACCGCCCGATCTGGGACGAGCTCGTCAACGCGTTGACATCGTTCCCCGCCGTCGCCGACCCCCGGGCACTCGGACCACAGTGAGGTCGTCGCCGGCGCGTCGAGGGGCTCCGATCGGGGTCCTGATCGGACTTGCCTGCGTGCCGGCTGTGGCGCTCGCCGGGCTCTGGCAGTACGCCGATGCCGAGCTCCCGGCGACGACGACCACCACGACCACGGTCGCGCCGCCTGCCGCTTCGCCCACGCTCGCCACCGACCTGCTGTCCTACCGTCGCCATCCCACGCCGCTCGCCGAAACAGCAGCGGCGAACGCCACGGCCGAGGCGCAGGCCGCCGCGAATGCCACGCTGCTCGCGCTGATCCCTGGCGGCTCCTGCGCGCGACTCGTCGACGGTGACACCGTCGTGGCGGAGTCGGGGTCAGGCACGCCGGTGATCCCGGCCAGCAACGAGAAGCTGTTCGTCGCCGCCGTCGCGCTCGAGGCGCTCGGCGCGGACTACCGCTTTCGGACCGAGGTTCAGGCACCGCCACCTTTGGCGGGCGTGGTGGCCGGCCATGTGTACCTGGTCGGCGGTGGAGATCCGGTGCTCCGCACCGCCGACGTACCCGATCCGTTGCGCTATCCGTCGTTCAACACCACTGCGCTCGAGCCGCTCGCCGATCAGATCGTCGCGCAGGGCATCACCACGATCGACGGTGACATCGTCGGCGACGGCAGCCGTTACGACGACGAGTTCCGTGTCGCTGCGTGGGGCGAGGAGATCGGCTCCACCGAAGCCGGCCCGTACGACGCGCTGCTCGTCAACGACGGGCTCATCTCGCCCGGCAACTATGGCCTCGACCCCAGCCGGTCAGCGGCGCGCATCTTCTACGACCTGCTCCGCGCGCGGGGCGTTACGATCACCGGTGCGGCCGCCAACGCCGCCCGGCCCACCGACGCCGGGCTGAGCACCTTGGCATCGATCGATTCGCGGCCGCTCACCGATGTGCTCGTCGAGATGCTGCACACCAGCGACAACAACACGGCAGAGATGATGCTGAAGGAGATCGGCTTCACGGTCGCCGGCCAGGGCACGCGCCAAGGCGGGCTCGACGCGGTGAGAGCGACGCTCGAACGGTGGGGCGTGCCGCTCGCTGGTGTCGACATGCGCGATGGCTCCGGCCTCGACCGTGGCAACCGGGCGACGTGCGATGCGCTTGCGGCGGTCGTCGACTCGGCGCCGGTGGCAGACGAGTTGGTCGGCCTATTGCCGGTAGCCGGCCGCGATGGGACGCTCGACGACCAGCTGATCGGCACACCA
>DASQTR010000519.1:0-2867 GCA_035641795.1 Ilumatobacter sp. | reverse complement strand
ATCGGTGAGTCCGATCGACCGCCACTCCTGACGGGCGTGCTCCGCGCGCGCCAACACGTCGTGCAGTCGATCGGGCGAGACGGTGCTGCGCTCTGCGTACACGGAACCGTCGATCGGCGAGACGATCTGCTGCACGGGCATGAGGGTGCAGGCTACGCGGCACGGCATTCGGCCCGTTGAGGCGGAACGTTAGAGTCCGCCCACCGAACTCGACGACCCATCGGAGCCAACACATGAGCGATGCCCCAACCGGGCAACCGAACCACCGGCCGGGACGGCTGGCGGGCAAGGTTGCGCTCATCACGGGCGCCGCCAACGGGCTGGGTCGGGTGGCCGCCGAGTTGTTCGCATCGGAGGGCGCCAAGGTGGTCATCGGTGACGTGTCCGACGGCACCGAGGCGGTCACCGCGATCCGGAGCCGGGGCGGCGCAGCCTCGTTCGTGGCGCTCGACGTTGGCGACGACGCCAGCGTTCGCCGCGCCGTCGAGCACACGACGTCGACGTTCGGCGCACTCACGGTGCTGTACAACAACGCCGGCATCTCGCCGGGCGACGACGACGACCCGACCAACACCAGTGACGAGACGTGGCAGACGGTGCTCGACGTCAACGTCACCGGGGTGGCGCGGTGCTGCCGGCACGGCATCCCGGCGATGCTCGAATCGGGAGGCGGCAGCGTGATCAACGTCGCCTCGTTCGTCGCCCACGTCGGCGCCGCCACGCCGCAGATCGCGTACACCGCGTCGAAGGGCGCCGTGCTGTCGATGACGCGGGAGATCGCCTGCATCTACGCGCGCCAGGGCATACGCGCCAACGCCCTGTGTCCCGGTCCGGTGCTCACGCCGCTGCTGGCGAAGTTCCTGTCGGACGACGCCAAGCGCCAGCGTCGCTTGGTGCACGTCCCGATGGGTCGGTTCGGCGAGCCGATCGAGATCGCCAACGGGGCGCTGTTCCTTGCGTCCGACGAGTCGTCGTTCATGACCGGGCAATCGCTGATCGTCGACGGCGGGATCACCGCCGCGTACACGACTCCTGAATGAGCATGTGAGGGGGCAGCACGTGGCGAAGAACATGCACGTCTCGCACGACCAGCTGGTCGCTGACATCGGCAACGGCACGATCGACACCGTGCTCGCTGTGTTCGGCGACCACGCCGGTCGTCTGATCGGCAAGCGCACCGACGGCCACTTCTACCTCGACGTCGTGCATGAGAACGGCACCGAGAACTGCGACTACCTGATCGCCTGCGACCTCGACAACACCCCGATCCCGGGTTTCCGGTGGACGAGCTACGACCAGGGCTACGGCGACATGCGCGGTGTGGTCGACGAGTCGACGGTGCGGTACCTGCCGTGGATCGAGAAGACGGCGATGGTGATGGTCGACCTCGTCGACGTCGACACGGGCGCGCCCGTCGAGGTGTCACCGCGACGCATGCTCCAGGCCCAGATCGAGAAAGCGGCCGCGTTCGGATACGTCGCGATGCTTGGTTCGGAGGTCGAGTTCTTCCTGTTCAAGGAGAGTTACGACGAAGCCAACGCCCGCGGCTATCGCGACCTGACGAGCAACTCGCCGTATCTCGAGGATTATCACATCCTTCAGACCACCAAGGAGGAGGACGTGCTCGGCGCCATTCGGCGCGGCCTCGCCGGGGCCGGCATGCCCGTCGAGTTCAGCAAGGGTGAAGCGGGGCGCGGCCAGCACGAGCTGAACCTCACGTATCAGCTGGCGCTGGAGATGGCCGACATCAGCCTCGTGTTCAAGAACGCGGTCAAGGAGATCGCCCACTCCTTCGGCAAGTCGGCATCGTTCATGGCCAAGCCGTTCTTCGACGACGCCGGCTCGAGCTGTCACATCCACTCCAGCCTGTGGTCGACCGAGGGCCGGGCGCTGATGCCCGAAGATCGCAACGACGACGCGCGGCACCACGATCCGCACCACATGAGCGAGCTGTTCCGGTGGTACCTCGGCGGACTGATGGCCACCGCCCGCGAGTTCAGCGTGCTGTTCGCGCCGACTGTCAACAGCTACAAACGGTTCCAACCCGGCTCATGGGCACCGACCGGCGTCGGCTGGGACGTCGACAACCGCACGCTCGGCTTCCGCGTCGTAGGGCACGGCAACGGCATACGCGTCGAGAGCCGTATTCCCGGTGCCGACGCCAACGCGTATCACGCCTTCGCGGCGACGATCGGCGGTGGCCTCTACGGGATCGCCAACAAGATCGACCCGCCACCGCCCTATCCCGCCAATGGGTACGCGGCGACCGACCTCCCGCGGATCCCCTCGACCTTCGTGGAGGCGATCGACCTCTGGCGCGACAGCGAGATCGCTGTCGAGTGCTTCGGCGAGGACGTTCACCACCACGTGCTCGTTCACGCAGAATCGGAGTGGCGCGCCTTCAACAACACGGTGACGGACTGGGAGCGCGCCCGCTACTTCGAGCGCATCTGACCGCCTACGGTCGCACCATGGAGTGGAGTGATGGAGTGGAGTGATGTCGCGGCTCACCTGACCGGGCAAGCTCACATCGCGACGGTCCGCCCCGACGGCAGTCCGCATGTGGCGAGGGTGTGGCCGGCAGTCGACGCCCAGACGATCTGGATCGGTACGCGCGCCAGCTCCGGCAAGGCGCGCAATCTCCGCGCCAATCCAGGAGCGGCGTTGATGTTCGAGCCCGCCGGGGAGGCCTACATCAGCGGTGACGCCCAGGTCGTGTCCGACCTGGCGACGAAGCAGCGGATCTGGGACAGCGGCATCTTCCCGTACCCGATGGCCGGCTTCTTCGGCTCGGCAGACAACGACGACTTCGTGCTGCTCAAGTTGACGCCCCGGCGAGCGATCGTGATGACGCAGGGCGAATTGGG
>DASQTR010000518.1:0-3075 GCA_035641795.1 Ilumatobacter sp. | reverse complement strand
GCTGCCGCATCCGCGCACGCCGGCGCTCGAGGACGACCCCGACTTCTTCACCGCCGAGACGCACCTGCGGCACCTTCTCCACCAGGGCGCCGGACGATGACAGGGCACGTTCGTCCGGCCCTGCAACGTCCGGGGGTGTGGGCGCTGATCGGCATCGTTACGGCGGTGCTGCTGTGGGAGATCTGGGTCCGCGTCACCGACGTCAAGCCGTTCATCACGATCGCCCCCTCCAAGATCGCCCGCGAGATCCTCGACAGCCCGTCGTTCTGGCTCGAGCAGACATGGCTCACGGCGTGGCACACGGTGTTGGGAGTCGGCATCGCGCTGGCGGTAGCACTGCCGGTCGGCGCGCTGCTCGCCGCCAGCCGCCCACTGGAGTGGGCGACACAACCGTTGCTCGTACTGGTGATGGTGACCCCGTGGGTCGCCTACATCACCTCCGTCGTGAACTGGCTCGGCCCAGGGACGCCGACCATCCTGTTCATGGTCACCTTCGTCACCTTCCCCGCCCTCGTGTTCGCTGCGGTACAGGGAATGCGCTCGGCCGACATCGCCGCGCGCGAGGTGCTGGCGTCCGTCGACGCGCCCCGGACCGAGGTCTTCTGGAAGCTGCGTCTGCCGTCGGCGATGCCATCACTGTTCACCGCCGCCCGCTTCGCGACCGGGCTCGGCCTGGCTGCCGCCTACTTCTCGGAGGGAGGCGCCGTCGCCGCGGGCGTCGGGCTCGGCGAGGTCGGGCGGCGCGGCGCGCAGAACACCACCGGCGGGTACCAGATCCTCTGGGCATCGATCGTGTGCGCGGCGCTGCTCGGCGTGGGGCTGCTCGTCTCGGTCACCGGTCTTGAACGGCGCGTGCTGCGCTGGCACGCATCGCAGCGCAGTACCGCGACATAGTGTCAGCTGGCCCGACCCCCGGAGGATCAATGCGCCACCGCGCCACCATCGTCACGCTCGTCCCCATCGTGCTCACGCTCGCTGGGTGTGGGGACGACAACGGCGATTCCGGCGGTGCCGACGTCGAACGGGTGGTTGGCGGTGAGCCGTTCCCCGCCGATCGCTGTGAAGCGAACGAGGCGGCCGGCACCATCACCTACCTGTCGGGCTTCGACTTCGCCGCCGCGGCGTCGATCGTGGAGGTCGTAGTCGCCGACGACCGGGGCTATTACGACGACCTCTGCCTCGACGTCGCGCTGACGCCGAGTTTCTCGGTCGCCAACTATCCATTGATCACGTCGAACGATGCACAGTTCTCCTCGGGCGGCTCCTTCACCGAGTTGGCGAGCTTCTCCGCGGCCAACGACGCCGATCTCGTGGCGCTGTCGATCGACGGCCACTCCGCGATCGACGTGCTGATGGTCCACCCGGAGCTCGTCGAATCCCTGTCAGAGCTGAGCGGGGCGACGATCGGGGTCAAGGAAGTCCTCCCGCCGGCGTTGGCGGTGATGTTGCGGCAGGAAGCGAACCTCACCGAAGGCGAGGACTACTCGACGGTGCCGGTCGCCGGGTTCGATCCCGTCGCCCACTGGGCGCTGCCGGGGCTCGCCGGTGTGACGGGTTGGCGCAGCAACGAGCCCGGCGCGCTCGAGCGGGCCGGGCTCGAGTTCGACCTCTACGACCCCGCCGACTACGAGATCCCTGGCTCGTTCGGGGTCATCTACACGAACCGCGCATTCCTCGAGCAGCACCCGTCGGCCGTCGAGGACTTCATGCGGGCAACGATGCGAGGGCTCGCGGACGCGATCGCTGATCCTGAGGCGGCCGCCGCGGTCGCGGTGGAGCGCATCAACAGCGGCGGCAACCCCAACTTCCTGTCGCCGGAAGGCGAGGCGTACCGCTGGGCCAAGGACGCCGAGACGATCGTGGCGACGACACCGGAAGGTACGGCGATAGGTGTGCCGATCGGCGACGAGCTCGGGCACGCGATCGAGGTCTACGCCGAGACCGGCTACTGGGGCGACGAGGAGCCGCCCACGATCGAGGGCCGTTATGACCCCGATCTCGTCAAGAGCCTCTACGACGGCGACGGCATGGTCATCTGGCCGGGCTGAACATCGCGCGATCACCGGTGTCTGGCACCGTCAGGTGCCGAGCGTTTGCGCGAGTGAAACGCCCGGAGCCCTAGCAGAGCAACTGTCGGGCGTGCTCGACGTCGAGCTTGAGTTGCGCGACGAGTGCGTCGATTCCCGCGAACTTTCGCTCCGACCGAAGGAAGTTGGTGAACCGCACCCGGGCCCGTTCCCAGTAGAGGTCGCCGTCGAAGTCGATCAGGTGCGCCTCGAGCAGCGAGTGGTCGGCGTGCTCGTAGAACGTCGGGCGGCGTCCGAGGTTGATCGCACATGCGTGCGCAATGCCGTCGGTCCGTTCGTACCAACCGGCGTACACGCCGTCCGCCGGGAGGCAAACGCGCGTCGGCACCTCGACGTTGGCGGTCGGGAAGCCCAGCAGTCGACCGCGCTTGTCGCCGGCGACGACGACGCCGCGTGCCTCGAACGGCCGGCCGAGCAGCTTCGCCGCCAGCTCGACCTCACCGCCGGCGAGCGCTCTGCGGATGGCCGTGCTGCTGAGCGGCTCGTCGATCCCGTCGGGCCGCGCCAGCAGATGGACCGGTTCGACGTCGAAACCGTAGGTGGCTCCGTACTCGCGCAGCAGGGCGACGTTGCCCTCGCGGTGACGACCGAAATGGAAGTCGTCGCCGACCACCACGCATGCGGTGCGCAGGCACTTGAACAACACGCGCTCGACGAAGGCGAGCGGCGTCTCCTGTGCTTGGTGCTCGTCGAAGGGCAGCACGACGGCGGCGTCGATGCCGGTCTGCTCGAACAGCTCGAGACGCTGCTCGTGATCAGTGAGCAGCTTGGGCGCCGACTCGGGCCGCACGACCGTCGCCGGATGACGGTCGAAGGTCACCACCGCGGACCTGGCCTCACGTTCGCCGGCGATCGCCCGCACCTGCGCGATCACGGCCTGATGGCCGAGATGCAAACCGTCGTAGGCGCCGATCGTGACGACGGTCGACTGGTCGGGAAACGGCTGCGTGGAGGTGTCGGTCACGACCAGCACGCGCCCGACGCTACT
>DASQTR010000517.1:0-7783 GCA_035641795.1 Ilumatobacter sp. | reverse complement strand
TCGAAGGCGGCGGGTTTGACGTCGGGCAGCCGTCGCAGACCGTCGACCCGAAGCACGACCGCGTCGCTCGCCACCGGCCGCTCGGGGAACAACTGCTCGAGCTTGCGGCCCACCATCCGCGTCACGAGCTCGTCGGCAGGCGTGGTGGCCGGGAGCCCGGAGGCGACCGTGACACCTTCGCTCAGTACCGTGACGCGGTCGCCGATCTGTCGGATCTCGTCGAGCCGATGCGAGATGTAGATGACGCCGACACCGCCGGCCGCGAGCAGGCGGACGACGTCGAACAGCGTCTCGACCTCGCCCTCGTCGAGGATCGCCGATGGCTCGTCCATGATCAGCAGACGGACGTTGTGCGAAAGGGAGCGGGCGATCGACACGATCTGCTGGCCCGCAGGACGCAAGTCACGAACATGCGTGTCGGGTGCGATGCCAGGGTGGTGGACACGGGCGAGCAGATCAACGGTCGCGCGGCGCATCCCGCGCCGGTCGAGGAACCCGAGACGGCGGTGCTCGTGGCCGAGGAAGATGTTGTCCATCACCGTGAGGTCACCGACGAGGTCGAGCTCCTGATAGATCGTCGCCACGCCGCGAGCGATCGCCGCCGACGGCTTGCCGGCCACCATCGGTTGGCCATCGATCAGGATCTCGCCCTCGGTCGGTGCCACGACGCCGGAGATGCACTTGATGAGGGTCGACTTGCCGGCACCGTTGGGTCCGACGATGCAGTGCACCTCGCCGGGCATCACTTCGAAGTCGACCCCACCGAGTGCGCGCACGCCCGGGTACTGCTTGACCACGCCGCGGACTTCGAGTACCGGCGCTGGCATGTCACGCAACCATCAGCGGACGCAGCGTGCGATGCGCGATGTCGAGGCCGATCTCGATCCGTTCCTCGCTGCCGCCCCACACCGGGTCCTCGTGCTCGACGCTGAGGACCCCGTCGAAGCCGCCCTCGTACATCACGTCGAGTAGCCGTCGCCAATCGACGTCGCCGAGGCCGGGTACCCGGTATCGCCACCAGCCGACGTCCCATGGGTTGTCTCGGTTGACGGCCTTGCCGGGCCAGCCGTACCGGTTCCGCGCCGCGGGATCGAGCTGGATGTCCTTCGCCTGGGCGTGCGGGATGTGATCGAGGTATGGCCTGATCGCCTCGACTGGATCGATGCCCATCCACATCAGATGCGACGGGTCGTAGTTCAGGTACAGCCCGATCGAGAACATCCACTCCCAGAGCTCGGGCGCGTAGGCGAGGTTGCCGGGGTAGCCGTCGGGGTGCCAGCCCTCCATCACGCAGTTCTCGATGATGATCTTCACGCCCGCCTCACCGGCGTGATCGACGAGCGGGGCGAACACGGACGCTGCCTCCTCGAGGTTCTCGGCGACCGTGCGGGTCGGGTCGCGGCCGACGAACGTGCCCATCGTCGGGCAGCCGAGTAGTGCCGCGGCGTCGATGCAGCGACGGACGTGCTGGTTGATCTCCGCTCGCTCGTCACGATCGGGATGCAGGTTGTTGTCGTAATACGCGATCGACGAGCACTCGAGGTTATGTGCAGCGAAGAGCGCCCTGGTCTCGTCGGCGGCCGCAGAATCGAAGCCGTCGACCACGAGATGGGTCGCCGTGAACGGCCGATTGCCGAGTGCCGGCCACGCCGCCACCTCGAGCGCCTCGAAGTCGTGCGCCCCCGCCCACTCACAGATCTGTGCGAGTGAGCGATCCGGAAGGCAGGCGGTGAGGAATCCGAGCTTCATGAATCGCTCCCCTTGCTCGTCGGCGCCGGCGCCGGCGAGCCGATAGTTGACTCGACCTCTACCCAGCTACGCGAGTCCGCCGAACGCAGCACGGCGTCGGTGATCTCGGCGGCTCTCGCGCCGTCGGCGAAGGTCGGCAGCCCGTCGACAGCCGCCGTCGTCGAGCTGGCGACAGCGCGATAGGTGTCTCCGACGAAGGCGTCGAAACAGTCCTGATATCCCTGCGGGTGCCCGGGGGGGACCGTTACGTACGCCGCCGCCGATGGGTGCAGGTGGGCGGCGTCGCGCATGGCGATCTCCGACGGACCGCGCCGGCCGACCCACAGCGCGTCGGGCTGCTCCTGGTCGAACGCCAGTGTCTCGTCCGCCAACGCGATCTCGAAGCGGAGTTGGTTCTTGTGTCCAGACGAGATCTGGCTGACGACGAGCGAGCCGGCTACGCCGCGGCCGGTTCGGAACGTCACGAGTGCCACGTCCTCGGTGTCGACGCGGCGGCGTGCATCGACCGCCTGGCGGGAGGTGGCGAAGGCATGGAGGTCGCCGCCCGACGCCCGCTCGGGCAACGCCGTCACGAGCTCGGCGCACAGCGAGTGGATGCGATCGCCGGTGACGAACTCGACCAGGTCGCACCAGTGCGAGCCGATGTCGGCAAACGCTCGCGACCGCCCGCCGGCAGCGACGTCGACGCGCCAGTTGTCGTCGTGCGCAGTGGACAGCCAGTCTTGGAGGTAGCTGCCATGCACGAGCCGGGCCGGACCCGACGCGGCCGCCGCCCGGGCACGCGCCTCGCGAACCATTGGATAGAACCGGTACACGAACGGCACGGTCGCGACGCGGCAGGCAGCCTGGGCGGCAGCCTCCATCGCGCGTGCGCCGGCGACGTCGACGGCCAGCGGCTTCTCGCAGACGACGTGCTTGCCGGCAGCCAGCGCCGCCTCGGCGAGTGGACGATGCAGATCGTTGGGGGTGCACACGTGGACGACATCGATTTCGCCGTCGGCGAGCATGTCGTCGGCCCGCGCGAACCCGCGCTCGGCGCCGAGCCGCGCCACCGCGTCCGTTGTGTTCTGCGGCGTGGATGCGGTGACGCCGACGACGCGGGCGCCGACACGACGCGCGGCGCGGGCGTGGACGGCGCCGATGAAGCCGGCACCGATGATGCCGATTCGCAACGCACTTCCTGTTGCCAACTCCGAAGAGAACGAACTCATCCGGCTGGCAGCATTGCCGAGCTTTCGCCGACTGTCAATCAAAAGATGTGTCAGACAAGTACCGAAGCGCCAAACTTCGGCGCCTTTGACATACGTAAGTCACGCTGCTTCACTAACGGCGTGCGCGTCGAGTCGCTCCCCTCGAACGGCGGTGGCACGGCCGGCACGATCCTCGATCTGGTGCGCAACGGAAGAGCGATGACACGGGGCGACCTGGCCGCCATGACCGGTCTCGCCCGCTCGACGATCGCCCAGCGCGTGGATGCGCTGCTTGCCAGCCGCCTGCTCGTCTCTGGTGCCGACGCCGCGTCAACCGGGGGGCGGCCACCGGGCACCCTGGCATTCAACGGCAATGCAGGCGTCGTGCTCGCCGGCGATATCGGAGCCACGCACTCGCGGGTCGCCATCACCGACCTCAACGGCGCCGTGCTCGCCGAGGACACGCAAGACATACCGGTGGCCGCGGGCCCAGAGATGGTGCTGGGGTGGCTCGAGCGGGCGTTCGCACAACTGCTCGAGCGCACGAATCGCGAACGGTCAGACCTCCGCGGCGTCGGGGTGGGCTTGCCCGGGCCGGTCGAGTTCGCGTCCGGCCGACCCGTCTCCCCCCCGATCATGCCGGGCTGGAACCTGCACCCGGTCGGCGCCCGCTTGTCCGAACGGTTCGGTGTCCCGGCACTCATCGACAACGACGTCAACATCATGGCTCTCGGTGAGCATTGGAAGCACTGGCGCGATGAGGCCTTCCTGATGTTCATCAAGGTCGGCACCGGCATCGGCTGCGGGATCGTGAACGAGGGTCACGTCCATCGCGGTGCCGACGGCGCGGCCGGCGATATCGGGCACATCCACATCCCCGACCACGACGACGTGATCTGCCGGTGCGGCAACATCGGGTGCCTCGAGGCGATCGCCGGCGGCGCGGCGATGGCGTCGCGTCTCACCGAGCTGGGCGTCGCCACCGAGTCGAGCCGCGACGTGGTCGATCACGTGCTCGCCGGCCAGCCGGACGCCGTTCGCGTCGTTCGCCAGGCAGGCCACGCCATCGGAGGTGTGCTGGCGACGTGTGTGAACCTGCTCAACCCGGCCGTCATCATCATCGGCGGCGACGTCGCCCGGGCCGGCGAGTCGCTGATCGCCGGAATCCGCGAGGTGGTCTACAAGCGCTCGCTGCCATTGGCGACCGGTCGGCTGCAGATCGGGCTGAGCCGGCTCGGCGACGAAGCGGGGATCACCGGTGCCGCAGTGATGGTGCTGGAGACGATTCTCGCCCCTGCTGCGATCGACGCCGCGCTCGCGCACGCGTGACGTCGCCCTGCACACCTCACGCGCGCAGCGGCGGAAAGCGCGACGGCAGTCCATCGGACGCGATCTGGTAGAGCGCCACCGGTTCGGGGAAGCCCCGCAACTTGTGCGAGCCGAGGGCGACGAAGCGCACCCCACTCGCGTCGGATGACTTCACTGCTTCCCGCGTGTTCGCCGAGACGACGATCTGGTGGCCGTGCCCGAGGGCCGTGATGCGGGAGGTGGCGTTGACGTCGACGCCGACGTAGTTGTCGGCCGTCCTGGTGGGATACCCGCTGTGGATCCCGACCCGTATCCGCACGGGGACGTCGTCCGAGAATCTGGTCGCCGCGAACGTCCGTTGCATCGCGATCGCGGCGTCGACCGCGCCCCGCGGCGCCTCGAAGACCGCGAAGAACTCGTCTGCCCGCGCTTCGACCTCGATCCCGTTTGCCGTTGCGACCGCGCGGCGCAGCGCCGCCCACACCTCGTCGATCAGGTTCCCGAAGCGCGGTCCCAACTGCTGGACGAGTGCCGTGGAACCCTCGATGTCGGTCATCAGCATCGTGACGAAGCCGCTCGGCAGCTGCGTCGCGGTCTTCGCCCGTTGCGCGACCTCGATCTCGTTGGCGATGAACCCCACTGGCACGATGCGGTACTTTCTCGCCGCCTGCAGCAGCCGTGTGCGGGCGCGTTCGCGTGCCGTGTCGCTCTCGAACTGGACCTGGCCGAACCGGGCGAGCGCGTTGCGGACGTGCGATTCGTCGTGGATCGGCAAGCGCCGATTGCCGTGCGAATCGACGTACGCGAACGCCCGGTCCGACAACGCCGACCGTTCGGACGTGTTCAGTCGCGCCACGCCGCGACGCTAGCCCTGCGACGTCGCCCTCCAACGGGGCATCAGCCTCGATCTAGCGCATCTCCAGCGCGCCGTTGTACTTCAGCAGCACCTTCCACTTGTGCTGCTCCTCGGTCCACCCTTCGGGGCCCTGGAAATCGGTTACGTCAGACCTCCGTTCCCTCCAGCAGCGCCCACGTCTCGTCGTCGATGACACCCGTCGTGGACTTGCCCCAGTGACCTTGGAAGTCACGCGCTGCCTCCTTCGTCATCGGGCCGAAGTAGCCGTCGATCTTGTGGTCCTGCGGTTCGTAGCCGTGAAGCTTCAGCCGCTCTTGCGCGTACTGGACCCATTGGCCGCGGTCGAACTCCTCGAGTCGCGGATGATCGCCGGACGGTTCGTCGTGGTATTGACCCATGCCTCAATCAAACGCACCCGGGAGCGGAACGTGAACCGAACGTTCGGGCAACGATCGGTGCAATTGCTGCCTATTCCAGCGACAGCACCCGACGTATGACGTCTGTCAGGATCGCCCCGGCGTCACCATCCGCGAGTTGCCGGCTGCGCCAGGCGACGTAGCCATCGGGCCGGACCAGCACTGCCCCGGAGGTGCCGATGCCGTAGCGCTCGCAGAAGTCATTGTTGTCGAGTACCTCGTGGCCGATTCGATACCACTCGATGTCGATGCCGAGCGTCGCGGTGGCACCCGCCGCCGCCTCGCACCAGGCCGAGCCGTCGGGTCCTGCCATGAGCACGAAGTTGCCCATGTAGAGGTCGAGCGCGGAGATCCGATCGCCGTTTCGGACCAACTCGACATGCGGGGCCCGGGTACCGGGCAGAGCGCGCGATTCCCGCGCGTCGATGTCCGGCCGCCCGTCGTCGACGAAGTCGGCTTCGGGCACCACTGCGGTCGAGCGGTAGCGGTTGAACTCGACATGCAGGTCTGGAATCGCCGGCTGCATACCATCCGTCCCGAGGTCGGGGTCGCTGCGTGTGACGTACCGGTTGTAGGCCTGCTCGACCGCCTGGTGACCACTGGGGTGGCGCTCGGCGTTGTACGTCTCCAGCAATCCGGGGCCGGCGACGCCACGCAACACCAGCGCCAGCTTCCAGGCCAGGTTGTGCGCGTCGTGGATGCCGGTGTTGCCCCCGAAGCCACCGGTCGGCGGCATCGTGTGGGCGGCGTCGCCGGCGAGGAAGATGCGGCCCGACTGGTAGGCAGAAGCGTTGTCGGCCGACGCGATCCACTTGTCGACGGCCTCGATGTGGGCATCGAGGTCCGCATCACCGACCGCCGCCCGAACGAGCTCCAGCGCGGCCTCGTCGGTGATGGTGTCGGCGACGAAGCGGGCACCGGGGGCGCTGATGTCGCCGACCGTGAACACGCAGAGGAACCCGCCGAGACCGGTCCGCTCCAACCGGAAGAACCCGCGCAGAGCCGGATTGCTGACGTAGATCACGCCGAGGTTGCGGCCGCCGAGCGCCTCGGTGCAGTCGGCACGAAAGTAGATCGTGATACTGCGCGACAGCAGGCCGTGGCCGGACATCGTGATCCCGAGCCGTTCGCGGATCGGACTGCGGTTGCCATCGCACGCGACCATGTACCGCGCACGCACACGGAGCGGCGTGCCGTCGTCGACCTGACGCGCGATCGCCGACACGCCGTCGCCGTCCTGCTCGACGTCGATCACCTCGTGGGAGTACATGAACCGTGCTCCGAGCTCGCGGCCGCGTTCGAGCAGGATTGGCTCGAGCACCTGCTGTGGCAGCATCACCCGCCGTGCCGGGCTGAACTCCTCGACCCCGGCGTTGATGTTGGGAATGAAGCTGGCGATCTCACGCCCGTACAGCGACTCGACGTTGTTCATGCCGCCGTCGGGGTCGTAGAGCGCCAGCGATGCCGCGCGCACGCGGTCCTCGATCCCGGCCACTCGCATCAGCTCGTTCGTTCGCAACTGGAAATAGCCCGCCCGTGGGTGTATCGCCGTGCCGTGGTGCTTCTCGATCGACAGCACCTCGACGCCGTGCTGCGCCAGGAACATCGCCGTCGCCAGCCCGATCATGCTGCCGCCGACCACCACGACGGGTACGTCGATGTCAACGCTCGTTTGCTCGCTCATTGCTCACCTCACCATCACTCTCAGATTCGTGCCACCCATCGCGTCACGTCACTCCCCCACATTCATCGCGCAGCGTGCCAGCACGCTTGCCAGCTCATGCGGACGGCTGAGCGCCACGCAGTGACCGGACGTGATCTCTTCGGGCGCGATCGCGAGTCGGTCGGCGACCACCATGCGCATGAACTCCGGCGGGAAGAACCGATCCTCGGTGCAAAGGACGAACTTCGTCGGCACGTCGGGCCAGGACTCGAGTGGCCACGGCGTGTTGTACGCGGTCTCCGATTCACCTCGCTCCTTGCTCATCGCCTGCTCCGCAAGCGGGCGAGGGACGTCGTGATAGAAGGCGACGAAGGGATCGTCGCTTCCCGTCTTGCCGCCGTCGCGCCGCGCTTGCTCGTCCACGGCCTCGCGGTAGCCCGTGTTCTGCCACCACTCAGCGGGAGATTCGCCGGGAGCGGGGATCATGCCGGCGACGAGGACCAGTAGATCGACGGGCCGCCGATCAGCGACCAGCGGCGCGGTGAAACCACCGTACGACTGACCCACGACGACCACGTCGTCAGAATCGCCGATCGCATCG
>DASQTR010000516.1:0-5055 GCA_035641795.1 Ilumatobacter sp. | reverse complement strand
GGAGGCCCAGGTGCTCTTCGAAGAGACGACCGGCACCTTGCTGTGCGGCGACCTGTTCAGCCAGATCGGCGCCAGCCCCGCTCTGACGACCGACGACATCGTCGAGCCCGCCGTTGCCGCCGAGGAGATCTTCCGTGCCAGCAGCATGGCGCCGCAGACCGCGTCGACGCTGCGGTCACTCGGCGACCTGAACCCCACGACGCTCGCCCTCATGCACGGCCCCTCCTTTAGCGGCGACGGCAAGCGAGCCTTCTACGACCTCGCCGCCGCCTACGAGCAGATCGCGACCGCCGCCGCCTGACAGCGCGCTGGTCCGTGCCGTGAAACTGCTCGGGTTCGGGTCATTCGACGGGGGCCAGCCCGTTGCGGTTGATGACCTCGCGGTACCACTCGGCGGAGTCCTTCGGTGTGCGTTCGAGTGTGTCGAAGTCGACGTGCACGAGGCCGAAACGCTTTTCGTAGCCGAACGCCCATTCGAAGTTGTCCAGCAGTGACCACTGGTAATAGCCGCGGATGTCGACCCCCTCGTCGATCGCATCCTTGACCGCCCGCAGGTGGAGGTCGAGGTACTCGATCCGGCGGCTGTCGGCACACCGCCCGGCGATCACCGGGTCGTCGTAGGCGCAGCCGTTCTCGGTGATGTACATCGGCGGCATGTTCGGATAGTCGGTGTGCAGCCGCACCAACAGGTCGGTGAAGCCCTCGGGGGTGATCGGCCAACCCATGTCCGTGTGCACAGGGCGCTCGTCGGCCTGGGCAGTGCTGTTGACGGTGGGGTAGGCGCGCATCCGATCGCCGCCGGTGTCCTGAGGCCGCAGGCCGCGCACGAGGATGTCGAAGTAGTAGTTGATGCCGATCCAGTCGATGGGTTGCGCGATCTGTTCGACGTCGCCGTGCTGGATGGCGTCGGCGAGCGGACCGAAGTCGTCGAGGATGTCGTCGGGGTAAGCGCCACGGAGGATCGAATCGAACCACCAACGGTTGTGGATGGCGTCGATCTTGCGCATCTCCTCGGCCTCGGCGGGCGGGTTGCCCTCGCTCCTCACCGGCGACGGATTGATGACGACGCCCAACTCGAGCCCGTCGCGCTCGGACCGCATCGCCTGCACCGCCAGCCCGTGGGCGAGCTGCTCGTGGTGCGCAACGGTGACGCCGGCCTTGGGATCGGTGAGGCCCGGCGCGTGGACCCCCGCGACGTGACCGAGGTAGGCGTAGCACCACGGCTCGTTGAAGGTCGACCACATCGACACACGGTCTCCGAGCTCACGCGCCATGAGCGCGGCGTAATCGGCGAACCAGCTGACGGTGTCGCGGTTGCGGAAGCCGCCGATGTCCTCGAGGCCCTGGGGCAGGTCCCAGTGGAACAACGTCGCGCATGGCTTGATGCCGTTGTCGAGCAGCAGTTCGACGAGCCGCTGGTAGAAAGCGAGACCCTCGCCATTGACCTTGCCGCGACCCTCGGGCATCACACGCGGCCACGCGATGGAGAAGCGGTAGCTCTGCAGGCCGAGGTCGGCCATCAGTTTCACGTCGGACTCGACGCGGTGGTAGTGGTCGCACGCCACGTCGCCGGTGTGGCGCTTCGCGACCTTGCCCTCCGTGTGCGAGAACGTGTCCCACACGCTCTTGCCGCGGCCGTCCTCGCGGGCGGCGCCTTCGATCTGGTAGCTGGCGGTGGCGGCACCCCACAGGAAGCCGTCAGGGAACTCGATCGCAGGTCGCTCGGTCACGCCGCCGAGTGTGCCAGACGGGCTGCGCGCGCAGCGCTACAGCAACAGCCTCACGCCGCCGAGCGCGGAGAGCACGAGGACGATGATCACGAACGCCTCCTGGGAGATGCGCGGCAGCAGGGCGCGCCCGGCAAAGACGCCGGCGATGACGGCCGGGATCATGCACACATTCCACAGCAAGCTCTCACGCGTGAAGAAATGGCCCCCGGTTGTAAGGAATCCGAGGGCGATGTAGAGAGGGATCTTGGCGAGGTTGACGGCGAAGTAGAACCACGCCGACGTGCCGACCTGTTGGTCCTTGTCGAGACCCAAGCCGACCAGATACGTGTTCATCACCGGGCCGGCGCTGTTCGAGACGAACGTCGTGAACCCGCCCGTCGACCCGTAGATCACAGCGTCGCGCGGCCGCGCAGGCTGGGGCGGGCGGCGTCGGGCCATCCGCCACACCTGGATCACCACCATCACGAGAATGATCACGCCGATCGCGATGTCGATCAGGCGCAGATCGTTGCCGACCGCGACGAAGAAGGCGATACCGAATCCGAAGCCCACCGCGACCCACACCGCCAGCGGCTCCAGCAGTTCCCACCGTGTGTGTTGGCGGTACCAGCTGACGGCAAACACGTCGGCGACGAGCAGCAGCGGCAGCGAGGCACCGGCGATCAGTCGGCCGTCGGCAATCGACGCCACGAGTGGCACGGCCAGCAGACCGGCACCGGGGATCGCCGTCTTCGAAAAGCCGACCACGAAGGCGGCGATCGCTCCGATGACGATCGCCTCCGCCGTGAACACGAGCGGCGACTGTAGGGCAGCTTGGTGGAATACCGTTGAGGCGGTGAGTCAACCCGAGATCGAGTTGTGCGTCGTCGGCGACTTCGCGTGGGACGTGCTGATCCGTACGAACACGGAGTTGCTGCGCGGCGGCGACACGTTCGGTGAGGTGATGCTGATGCCCGGCGGCAGTGCCGCCAACGTCGCCGTGTGGGCGGCGCGCTGCGGGCTGCCGACACACTTCATCGGCAAGATCGGGCGCGACCGGATGGGTTTGCTGGCCTGCGAGGACCTGCTCGCCGAGCATGTCGTCGGGCACCTCGTCGAGTCCGACGCCCACACCACCGGCTCGGTCGCCGTCTTCGTCGACCACACGGGCGAACGCTCGATGGTGTCAGGGCATGGGGCCGACTTCTACCTCCTCCCCAGCGAGTTGCCGCGCGACCTGATCGCCCACTCGCGCCACCTGCACCTCACGGCGTGGTCGTTCTTCACCGACCCGCCGCGCACGTCGGCGCGGGTCGCGGCCCGTATCGCTCAGCAGTCCGGCGCGACGCTGTCGTTCGACCCCGGGTCGTTCCAGATGATCCAGGAGATGGGCGTCGATCACTTCATCGGGGTCACCCGCGACCTCGGCATCGACCTCTTCCTCCCCAACAAGGAGGAGGGCGAGATCCTCACGGGCCTGAAGGATCCGGAGGCGATGGCCCGCGACCTGACCGAGATCTACGACAGCTCGCTCGTGATCTTGAAGCTCGATGCCGACGGCGCGCTGGTGTGGCTCGACGGTTCGCCGCACCACATACCTCCCGCCACGAACAACCTCGTCGACGCAACCGGCGCCGGCGACTCGTTCGCCGGCGCGTTCCTGGCGCGGCACCTGTCGGGGGCGACGCCGCTCGAGGCGGCGACGTTCGCCACCAGCATCTCGGCGTGGGTGATCGAGCACCCGGGGGCGCGCCCGTCGCTCGACGCGCGGGCGGCACGGCTGATCGCCTCAGCCGGCTGATTGCCGGCGGCGCCGGTACTCGCGGGCGTTGTGGCGCCCGCCGCAGGCGGTCATGGAACACCACCGAGAACTGCGGTTCTTGGACGGGTCGTACACCGCCCAATGGCAGTGACGACATGCCTTCAGACGCGCCCACGAGCCGTCGCCGCGTGCGGCCAGCACCGTCGCCACGAGGCGCCCGATGAGCACATCGACGGCCGAGCCGGTGGGCTGCAATTCGATCGCGTCGCGAGTGCGGACGACGCGGAACGAGACGTCAGCCGCGGCAGCCGCCAACGAATCCCACGCGTCCGGGTCGTCGACGCCGCCGGCGTTGGCGACGACCAATCGGTGGAGCGACTCGCGCAACTCGGTGATTCGCACCAGTTCGGCACGCGACGCATGGACGGGGACGCAGCCCTCGCTCGTCAGCCAGCGGTCGAGCGCGGCTGACGTGCGGAACCGTTCGGCGCCGTTCTCGCGGTTGATCGAGTTGCAGAACCGCCGGACGAGCTCGAGCTCGCCGGGGGCTTGACGGTCGGCCGGCCACCAGGCATGGGGGAGCACCCGACCCAACTCGTCCAGCGGGTGACCTCGAGACATCAGGGGTTCTCGCCCAGGAACTCGACCTTGCCGAGCTGGAAGCACGCCTTGTCGGCAGTCAGCCGCATCGGCGTCCAGTACGAGCGCTCCGGATAGATGGTGTACGGGTGCACGCTGCCGTCCCCGAGTTGCACCTGGGCTACGAACTTGGTCGGCTGCTTGATCTCGGCCAGCGCGTGCGGATCGCAGCGGCTTTCGATGAACCGGATG
Organism: Ilumatobacter sp.; assembly: GCA_035641795.1. GTDB lineage: Bacteria > Actinomycetota > Acidimicrobiia > Acidimicrobiales > Ilumatobacteraceae > Ilumatobacter. Next base: position 753 of record DASQTR010000516.1, on the reverse strand, counting down.
GGCACCGATGCCTCGGCGGCGTCGGCGGCGAGCGTCACGACCGCTTCGCCAGGGTCGCTGTCGGTGGCGTCGAACACGAACGGGATCGTGTTGCTGACCGACAGGATCGTGAACTGACCTTCGCCGGCCCTCCGCGTCAGGCGCAGTTCGCCGACGGTCACCGGACGGCCCTCGAACTCGCCCTCGTGCAGGTCGACCCACTCGATCGCCACCTGGGCGTCGATCATCTGCTTCTCGCAGTCCTCTTCGTAGAGCTTGCGCGCCAGGTGCCATTTGTCGACGACCGGCACGGCCACCGTTTCGCCAGAGTCGAGCAGCAACATCACCTCGGCGTCCGCGAGGCTCGGCATCGTCTTCCTAGTGCCGTCGCCGACGCAGCTGGCGCCGGGGAACGGAACCGGGTAGTCGATGACCTGTCCGCCGACGAACACCGAGTCACGGTCGGTCATTGGCGTGGTGAAGCCGGCCCACCGGAACTGGACGCCGTCGATGTCGTAGCGGTCTTCGGTGCCGTTGTGGATCTGTACCTGAAACTGATTCTTGGCCGGATCCTCACGGTTCTGCGTCGGCACGGCGACGAGCACGCCGAGCGGGATCTCGATCTCCGGCTCGGTGGTGGTCGTTACCGCGGTCTCGGTGGGCGGGTCCGAGACCGGCGTGCTCGTGGTAGCCGCGGTGTCGGGCGGCGTGCTGCTCGCCGGCGTTGTCGTACTCGCCGCCGGCGGCACTGTGGTCTCGGAGGACGACTGCCCA
>DASQTR010000515.1:0-4442 GCA_035641795.1 Ilumatobacter sp. | reverse complement strand
CGAGCATCCGGCTGACGATGCCGCCGTTCACGCTCGTCGGCGCCACGACGCGCACCGGCATGATCACGGGCCCGTTGCGCGACCGGTTCGGGCTGGTCGCGCGGCTCGACTACTACCACGACGATGAGTTGCAGCACATCGTCACGCGCGCCGCCGGCATCATGAACGTCGAGATCGACGACGATGGCGCGTGGGAGATCGCCCGCCGGTCGCGGGGCACGCCGCGGATCGCCAATCGGCTGCTGCGGCGGGTACGCGACTTCTCCGAAGTGCGCGCCGGGGGTTCGGTCACGGCCGACATCGCCCGCGCCGGTCTCGCTTTGTTCGGTGTCGACGACCTCGGGCTCGACAAGCTCGATCGGGCACTGCTCACCTCACTGTGTCAGCAGTTCGGCGGAGGGCCGGTTGGTCTGTCGACGCTGGCGATCGGCGTCGGCGAGCAACCCGACACCGTCGAGGACGTCTACGAGCCGTTCCTCATCCAGCAGGGCATGATCGCCCGCACGCCTCGCGGCCGTGTGGCGATGCCGGCTGCCTACAGGCACATCGGCATGACGCCGCCCAAACGTGCCGACGGCCAGCCCGGCTTGTTCGACGGCTAGGTCTTCTCTGATGGTGCCACGGCTGGGCGTGTTCGGCGGTTCGGGTTTCTACGAGTTAGTCGACGACGCTGTCGAGCATGTCGTCGACACGCCGTACGGGCCGCCCGCAGCGCCTTTGATGGTCGGCTCGATCGCCGGGCGGGACGTCGCCTTCGTGGCGCGCCACGGCGTCCGTCACGAGTACCAACCGCACCGCGTGCCGTACCGCGCCAACGCGTGGGCGATGCACTCGATCGGCGTCACGTCGATCATCGCCCCGTGCTCGGTCGGCTCGCTGCAACCGGACATCCATCCCGAGCAACTGGTCGTGGTCGATCAATTGGTGGACCGCACATGGGGACGGCCTGACACGTTCCACGACGCCAACCGGGATGTCCACCACCAGACCTTTGCCGAGCCCTACGACGCGGGATTGCGATCGGCGCTCAACTCCGCCGCGCATCGCCGTGGTGTCGATGCGCGCGACGGCGGAACGATGGTCGTGATAAACGGACCGCGTTTCTCGACCGCAGCAGAGTCGCGGTGGTTCCGGGCGATGGGATGGCATGTCGTCAACATGACGGGTTACCCGGAAGCGGTGCTCGCCGCCGAGCTCGGGATGCGGTACGCCACCGTCGGCCTCGTGACCGACTACGACGCGGGCGTCGACGGTCACGAGCCCGTGACGATGGAGCGCGTGTTCGAGGTGATGAAGGCCAACGTCGCGCGAGTGCGGGATCTGATGGTCGACGCGGTCACGCACGACTACGACCGACTCGTGTGATGACGGGTCATGCGGCTTTCTGATTTCGACTACGAGCTCCCACCAGCGCGGATCGCGCAGGCGCCGATCGAGCCGCGCGACGCCGCACGTCTCCTCGTCGACCGCGGCCACGATCCGCCGCAGCATCGCCACGTGCGTGACCTCGCCGGGCTGCTGCGAAGCGGGGACCTGCTCGTGCTCAACGACACGAAGGTGATTCCGGCCCGCCTGGCACTACACCGCGCGACAGGAGGTGCCGCCGAAGTGCTGATGCTCGAGCCGCTCGACGGCGAGCGGCGCGTGTGGGAGGCGTTGGTGCGCCCGGCGCGCAAGCTGAAGCCTGGCGAGACGCTGTTCGCGACCGACGGCTCTCCGGTCGTCGAGATCGGCGAGCGCACGGACACAGGCGACACGTTCACGGTCACGCTCGCCGGCTCTGTCGACTCGCTCGACGTGCTCGCCGAGCACGGCCAGATGCCCTTGCCGCCCTACATCACCGAGCGCCTGCGCGACCCCGATCGCTACCAGACCGTCTACGCGCGGGATCCGGGCAGCGCCGCCGCCCCGACCGCTGGGCTGCACTTCACGCAGCGCCTCCTCGACGAGATCGCGGCAGGCGGCATCGAGATCGCCAGGGTCGAGCTCGTCGTCGGTCTCGATACCTTTCGGCCGATAGCCGCCGACGATCCCTCTGCACATCGGATGCACAGCGAGCGCTACCGGGTGCCGGAGGAGACGATGCGACGCTGCCGAGCCGCAGCACGCGTCGTCGCCGTCGGCACCACAACCGTGCGGGCGCTCGAGTCGGCCGCGAGCCGAGGGGAGCTCGAGGGTCGGACCGACATCTTCATCCACCGTGGCTACGAATGGCAGGTGGTCGACCTGTTGATGACGAACTTCCATCTGCCGAGGACGACATTGCTGATGATGATCGACGCCTTCGTGGGCGAGCGTTGGCGCCGGCTGTACGCGGAGGCGCTGGCCGACGACTACCGGTTCTTGTCGTTCGGTGATGCGATGCTGCTCGACCGTCATGCCTGAGGGTGGCTCGCGAGCGCGTCGGTAGCCTCGCTCGGCGTGCATCCGGTGATGTTCGAGACCGTCGCGTCGGACGGTGACGCGCGGGCGGGCATCGCCACGACCGCCAACGGCTCGTACACCACGCCGCTCTACATGCCGGTGGGTACACGCGGGGCGATCAAGTACCTCAGCGCCGAGGACTACGCCGCCGTCGGCGCCCAGATCGTGCTCGGCAACACCTACCACCTCATGCTCCGGCCCGGCGCCGACACCGTCGCCCGCTTCGGCGGCCTCGCCGAGTTCGCCGGCTGGGAGGGGCTGACGCTCACGGATTCCGGCGGGTTCCAGATCTTCTCGCTGGCGCCCAAGGTCGACGACGACGGCGTGACGTTCCAGAGCACGTACGACGGCTCGGTCCACCGCTTCACGCCCGAGTCGGCGGTTGCCACCCAGCAACTGCTCGGCGCCGACATACAGATGGCGCTCGACGTGTGCCCGCCACTGCCGAGCACCGACGACGTCGTCCGGCTCGCCGTCGAGCGGACCGCGGCCTGGGCCGAGCGCGCACGCCTGGCTCACACGCAACGCGGCCAGTCCCTGTTCGGCATCGTCCAGGGCGGCGTCAGTGAGACGATGCGCAAGGAGAGCGCGCGCCACATCGCCGGCCTGGAGTTCGACGGTTACGGGATCGGCGGCCTGTCGGTGGGGGAGACGCGTGAGCAACTGCTTCCCGCCCTCGAGGCGGCGCTGGCAGAACTGCCCGCCGATCGGCCGCGTTACCTCATGGGGGTCGGCGACCCGGCTGCGATGGTAGAGGCGGTGGTGCGTGGCGTCGACCAGTTCGACTGCGTGATGCAGACGCGGCTCGGCCGCCACGGCACGGCGCTCACGGGCTCCGGGCGGCTCAACGTCAAGCGCAACGAGTTCGCGCTGAGCGACGATCCGCTCGACCCCGACTGCGCGTGCGGCGTCTGTGGGCGGCACTCGCTCGGCTACCTGCGTCACCTGTTCAAGGTCGGCGAGCCGACGGCCTCACGCCTGGTGAGCATCCACAACGTGGCGTGGACGATCCAGCTCATGGATCGCATGCGGACAGCGATCGAGTGCGGCACAATGGGTGCCCTGCGGGAGCGAATCCTGGCGGTCTGGGCATAGGTCGCTCACACATGACCGCTCGGTAGGCTTGCCCGCCGCATGTATCAATCCTCGACCCTGGCGCAGGGTTCTGGCAGTGGAGGAAGTTCCTTGGGTCTGTTGTTCTTCCTCATAATCCCGGTGGCGATGTACTTCCTGATGATCCGCCCGCAGCGCAAGCGGCTGCGTCAGCAGGCCGAGCTGCAAGCGTCGATCGGCGTCGGCGACGAGGTCGTCACCAACTCCGGGATCTACGGGTTTATCACCGGCGAGGAGGACGACAAGTTCTGGTTGGAGATCGACGAGAACGTGCAGATCCGCATCGCCCGGGCGGCGATCCAGGGCAAGGTAGGAGAATCAGCCGCGCCCGCCATCGAGAGCTCTTCGAGCAAGGAGCGGGCCGACGCCGCCGCCGGTGACGACACCGACGACAACTCGGACACGAAGTGAACAACAAACGGCTCTGGGTGTCGATGGTCGGCTTCACGATCGTCGCCGCCACCCTCTTCCTGCTCACCGTCGGGTTCGAGCGCACGCCGATCCTGGGTCTCGACCTGAGAGGCGGCCTGTCGGTGATCTACGCCACCGCCGAGCCCGCCGACGAGGACGAGCTCGTGGTGGTGCGTGACCTCATGCGCGAGCAGCTCGAGAGCTTCGGCATCGCGGAGCCCGACGTGCGGGTGGAGGGCGAGAACATCATCGTCGACCTGCCCGGAGTCGGTGACCAGAACGAGGCGTTCGATGCACTGAAGGTGTCCGGCATCGTCGAGCTGCGACCCGTGCTGCAGTGTCAGGCCGGGACCCTCGGCGACACGAGCTCGACTGTGCCGGGCAGCAGCGTCCCGAGCGCCAGCAGCGTTCCATCGGCGACCACGGTGCCGGGCGCGATCACGACCGCCACGACAGCGGCGGTGAGCGACGAGACCGCGACGAGCTTCTCCGGT
>DASQTR010000514.1:0-5356 GCA_035641795.1 Ilumatobacter sp. | reverse complement strand
GGGTGCTCGTCGGCGTAGAGACCGACGCGGGCGACGCCATCGAGCACCGCCGTCACGGCCGGCACCGCTCCCCCACGCCGAACTGCGCTCAGGCAGCGATCGAGCGCCTGCGCGTTGGCCGGCGACGGCAGGCCGAGATTGGAGAAGATCGTCGACTCCAACGCCACGATCGGTCGGCCCTCGGCCACCGCGCGCGCGACGTCGTCGGACACCACAGGGTGCAGCACGCGTTCAGTCTGCCAACGGCCGGTCGTGCGACGTGAACCGCGTGACGGTCTCGACGTGATGCGTACCGGGAAAGAGGTCGACCACGTCGGTCGACTCGTGGCGGTATCCGTGGCTTCGCAGCAGGGCTGCGTCGCGGGCGAGTGCCACGGGATCGCAGCTGACGAGCACGAGCACGCGCGCGCCCGCCGCGGCCACGGCGCGGGCGCCGGGTTTGCCGAGTCCGGTGCGCGCCGGATCGGCGACCACGACGTCGAAGGTCTCCCTGCGCTTGGGCCGCCACTCGCCCACCTGCCGGCGTTCGACACGCGCCCGGCGGTGCCCCAGGTTCGCCGTGCAATCGGCGACCGCCGACCGCGCGCTCTCGACGGCGACGATGTGCGCGCTCGGCGCCGTAGCGGCGACCGCGAACAATCCCACGCCGGCGTAGGCGTCGAGCACCCGTGACGCGGAACGCAACTCCGGTGCCGCGGCCAACACGCGTTGGACGAGCAACTCGGCGGCGGCGGGTCCGCTCTGGAAGAACGATCCGGCGGAGACACGCAACGGATGCCCGGCGACGACCTCTGTGAGCGCCGCCGACGGACCGGTGGCGACGTGCGGCGGAAGCCCCTCGACGGCACCCGCTTCGGGATCCCACAGCGCGGTCGCCTCACCGGTCGCCTCGGAGACGCGTAGTGTCAACTCGACACCGGTGGGCACGCGCAGTCGGTCGAGCATGTCGACCAACGTGGGATGGGCGACGATGCAGCCCGAGGCGGCGACGGTGTCGGTCGAGCGCTCCATCCTGAACGCAGCGCGGCCGTGAGCGTCGCCGATCACCCGAATCGTGGTGCGATAGCCACCCGTCGGCACGGAACCCCCAGGCCGGACGCGGGCGTCCTCGAGCTTGCCGGTACGGCGCAGCGCGTCCACGACGATCGCCACCTTCGCCGGCAGTTGCGCGGACGGCGCGACATGCTGCCAGTCACAGCCGCCGCACCCTTCCCGGCGGCGCGCACACGGGGGTTGCACTCGATCCGCCGAGGCGACGTGGATCGTGTCGACTCGGCCCCGCGACCAGTCGCCGTGCTCCTCGGTGACCGCCACCGAGACCTCATCCCCCGGCACGGCGCCACGCACGAACAGCACCCGGCCGGCGTCGTCCCGAGCGAGCGCCTCGCCCCCGGCCACGAAGCGTTCGGGCCGCACGCGAACCATTCGCTCAACCTATCGACCGGTTTGTCACGGTCGGGCGTGTGGAAGCCTCCAGGCATGAGCGATCGACCAGAGGAGTGGTACTTCGATCTCGAACGCGGCAAGGCCGTTCCCGCGTCTCAACGCGGCGTCGCCGATCGCATGCTGGGCCCGTACCCGAGCAAGGCCGCGGCCGAGAACTGGCGCCAGACGGTCGCCGCCCGCAACGACGCGTGGGACGCCGAGGACGAACGCTGGGAACACATGGGCGAACCACGCGACCGGTAATCTCCGCCGCGTGACGCGCCCGATCCAGATCATTCCGTCGGTGCTGCCCGCGAATTTTGCGCGCCTTGGCGACGAAGTGGCGCGGCTCGAGGCGGCGGGGGCCGACAGCATTCAGTGGGACGTCATGGACGGCCAGTTCGTCCCCAATCTGACCTTCGGACCCGACGTGATAAAGGCCGCCCGCGCGCACTGCACGATCCCGTTCGAGGCGCACCTGATGGTGTTCACTCCCGACGTCCTGGCGGAGCGCTTCATCGAGGCCGGTTGCTCGCGATTGATCGTCCACGCCGAGGCGTGCACGCACCTCCACCGCACGCTCGCCAACATCGCCTCGATGGGCGCCTCGGCGGCTGTTGCCCTCAACCCGGCCACGCCGGCGGCCGCCGTCGAGCACGTGCTCGACCTCGTCGATCTCGTCCTCGTGATGACGGTCAACCCCGGGTTCGGCGGCCAGAAGTACATCGCCACGATGGAACCGAAGATCAGCGAGGTCCGCGAGATGATCGCCGGCCGCGGATTGTCCGATCGGATCGACATCGAGGTCGACGGCGGGATCGCGCCGGCGACCATCGGCGGTGCAGTCCGCGCCGGCGCCAACATGCTGATCGCCGGGAGCGCGTTGTTCCGTGATCCCGAGGGCCTCGGGCACGCCGTCGCCGAACTGCGTCAGCTCGCCGAGCAGGCCCTTCGGGACTGATACACCCCCACCGTACGATCGACTCAGTGAGTCTCGACGTCGTCCCGGTCACCGCCGGCAGTGCCCACACCGCGCTCGCTCAGGCGGTGGGGGCCGCCAAGGGCGGCGAGGTGCTGCGTCCTGTCACCGTGCTCGTGCCGACCAACGCCGCGGGCGTCATCGCCCGCCGGACCCTGGGGCGCCTGGGCGGCGTCGCCGCCGTTGAATTCTTGACTCTCGGCCGGCTCGCCGAGCGCCTAGCCGGACCGGCCCTGCGCGCCGAGCAACGGTTGCCGGTGTCGACCGCGGTGGTCGACCTCGCCGTGCGATCGGTGCTGGCCAACACACCGAGCCAGTTCGACGCCGTTGCCGAGCATCCTTCGACGGTCGTCGCACTGCGCGACCTCTACCGTGAGCTGCGTCTCGCCGGCGACCAGGCACTCGACCGGCTGGCGCAGGCGTCACGACGCAGCCACGAGGTTGCCCGCATCTGCTCGCTCGTCGCCCACCGCCTCACGCCGGCGTGGTACGACGAGGGCGATCTGCTGAAGCACGCCGTTGCCGCCGTTCGCAGCGGCCGCGAGCCGGCACCCGAACACGCAGTGCAGTTCCTACCGCAGTCACTCGGACCGCTCGAGCTCGAACTGATCCGCGCCCTGGGCGAGCGAGGCTCGATGCGCGTCCTGCTCGGCTTCACAGGCAGCTCGGCTGCCGACGACGACGTCGCCGGCATCGCAACCGCGCTGTCAACGCAGGGCGTCGCGGTGGCTGCCGTGTCGTGCACCGCGAGCGCTGAGATCGTGTCCGTCACCGATGCCGACGAGGAAGTACGTCACGCCGTACGCGAGGTCGTCGACGCCGCGCGACGGGGCATCCCGCTCGCCCGCATGGCGATCCTGTGGCCGACCGACAGGCCATACGCGCGACTCGTGGAGCACCATCTGGGCGTGGCCGGCATCGCCTGGAACGGCCGGCCCGGCACCAAGGTCAGCGAACGTATCGTCCCCCGTTTCCTGCTCGATCTGCTCGACGTCGATCGGCGCGGGCTGCGCCGGCGCGACCTGTTCAACCTGCTCGCCGACGTGCCGGTGCGCGACCGCAACGGCCGCCCGCTGCCGGTGGCGGCTTGGGAGCGCGCCAGCCGCGCGGCGGGGGTGGTCAAGGACGACCAATGGCTGCCGCGGCTGCGGTCGTACGCGGCGTGGCAGCGGCGAGCGGTCGCCGACCGTCATGGCGACGACGAGCCGTCTCCGGAAACGCCCGCCGTCAGCCCTGCCGCCGACGCCGCCGAGTCGCTGGCGTCCTTCATCGCAGATCTCCGCGACGACCTCGGCCGAGCCGGCGCCACCCGATCGTGGAGTGAGTGGGCCGACTGGGCCGTTGCCCAGATCAACGACCGGCTCGGCCCCACGACACTGCAACACCTCGACGACGCCGAGTTCCAAGCGTGGGAACACACCACGCGCGTGCTCGACCGGTTGCGACACCTCGACACCGTCGGCGAACCGGCGACGCGCACCGAGTTCCGGTCGGTGTTCGCGGCGGAGTTCGACGTCGCGCCCGGCCGGCTGGGTCGCATCGGCACCGGGGTCACGATCGGCTCGCTCGCCGGATCGGTAGGGCTCGTCGCCGATCTGGCAATCGTGCTCGGCGCAGCCGACGGCCTGATGCCGGCCCCGCCATCGGTCGACCCGCTGATCGGCGACGGCGACCGTCGCGCCGCCGGCCTCACCACGTCGCAGTCGGTCGCAGCACGCATGCACCGCCAGCTGCTCGGTCTGTTCGACTCGGCGGCACACGTGGTCGTCACGACGCCGCGCGGCGACCTGCGCACCGCTTCCGTGCGGCAGCCGTCGCGCTGGCTGAAACCGGCGCTCGGCGAGCACACCACCAAGACCGTCGCCAGCTACGCATCCGGACTGTTGCACACGTCGTTCCCCGCCCACGCCGGCGAGCACCGGCTGCGCCGCCACAGTGCCGAGGTGCTCACGTCCGGCGCCGAGTGGCTGGCCGCGCTCAGCGCCCCGGAAGGCGACACCGTCCTCGCCCGCAGCCTCACGCTGCGCGCCGCCCGACGCAGCAAGCGACTCACCGAGTTCGACGGCGACCTCAGCGCAGTAGGCGTGCCGCGACTGACTCGCCCGGTTTCGCCGACGCAGCTCCAGACATGGGCGGCGTGCCCGCACGCGTACTTCGTGCAGTATCTGCTCGGCGTGCGCGCCGTCGAGGAGCCGGGCGACGAGATCGCGATCACACCGATCGACAAGGGGAACGTGCTCCATGCGGTGCTCGATCGCTTCCACCGCGAGGTGATCACCGGCCAGCTCCCGCAACCCGACGATCACGGGTGGGCTGGCAGCCACCGCGCCCGGCTTGTCGAGCTGTTCACCGAAACCGCCGCCCGCTATGAGCACTCGGGTCGCACGGGGCGGGCGGCCTACTGGGAGATCGACCGCCAGCGGCTGCTCGCCGAGCTGATGCTCTGGCTCGACAAGGATTCCCAGCACGTCGCCGGGCGGGGCGCCCGCGTAATCGCATCCGAACAGCGTTTCGGAATCGACGGCGAGGTCACCGTCACACTCGTCGGTGGGCGGCAGCTCGCGCTCTACGGCAGCGTCGACCGCATCGACCGCACGCCAACCGGCCTCGTCGTCACCGACCACAAGGTCGGGTCCACCAAGGCATACAACAGCATCGAACGCGCCGATCCCACTGCAGGTGGCACCCGCTTCCAACTTCCCGCGTACGCCGCCGCGGCAGCCGTGATCGCCGCCGGAGCCGACCGCCTGCCGGGCCTCGAGCCGGTGCGCGCCGAGTACTCGTTCTTCCAGAAAGGCGACTACCAGCGCATCGGGTACGACGTCGACGCCGACGTATGGGCCCAGGTTGCCGCCGACCTGCAACACGTCGTGTCCGGCATCGAGGCGGGTTGGTTCCCGGCAACGGCTATCAAGCCGCAGTACAAGTTCCGGATCGACTGCCAATACTGCG
>DASQTR010000513.1:0-8033 GCA_035641795.1 Ilumatobacter sp. | reverse complement strand
GCGCTCGTCACTGCGCTAGTGATTGCCTTGTGGTTCCTGCTCGCTGGCGATCAAGGCGGCGCGATCATGGTGGTCGGCATCCTCGACATCGTTCCCGCCTCCGACATCGCGGTCGCATTCGTGAACTGGGCGGTCACCCGCTCGCTCGGTCCGCGTGCGCTGCCACGGCTCGACCTCGACGATGGCGTGCCGAGCGAGTTGCGAACCTTGGTCGCGGTTCCGATGCTGCTGACGAGCCCCGCTGAGGTGGAGGAGCAAGTGGCGGGGCTGGAGGTCCACTACCTCGGCAACCGCGAGGGCGACCTGCGGTTCGCACTGCTCTCTGATTGGCTCGACGCCGACATCGAGCACACCGACACCGACGACGAGTTGCTCGCAGTAGCAGCGGATGGCATCGATCGGCTCAACGAACGGTACGGCGATGCGACGGGCGGGGGAGCGCGCTTCCTGCTCCTGCACCGACGCCGGCTGTGGAACGCCGGCGAGAAACGCTGGATGGGTTGGGAGCGCAAGCGGGGCAAGCTCCAGGAACTGAACGCGTTGTTGCGCGGATCCACGGCCACGAGCTTCCTGACGAGTTCCGCCCCGCGCACGATTCCACCGCGCGGCGTGCGTTATGTAGTGACGCTCGATGCGGACACCCGATTGCCGCGAGGAGTCGTCGGACGTCTGGTCGGAACCATGGCTCACCCGCTCAACCGAGCCAGCTTGGATCCCCGACTCGGCCGCGTCACGCACGGCTACGGCTTGCTGCAGCCACGCATCACACCCACGCTTCCGGCCCGCGAGGACGCGTCGATCTTTCAGCGAATCTTCGCTGGGTCCGCTGGCATCGATCCCTATGCGATCGTCGTCTCGGACGTCTATCAAGACCTGTTCCAAGAGGGCAGCTTCACCGGCAAGGGGATTTACGACGTCGACGCGTTCGCTGCCGCCTTGCACGACAGGGTCCCCGACAACACGTTGCTCAGCCACGACCTGTTCGAGGGGGTGTTCGCACGCTCGGGCCTGGTGACGGACGTCGAGATGTTCGACGAGTATCCATCGGACTACCTGGTCGCATCCGCACGCCAGCACCGTTGGGCGCGCGGTGACTGGCAGTTGCTGCCCTGGATCCTCGGTCGCGGTCGCGCCGCTGGCCATGGTCGACCGTGGGCTCGGATCGGCGGAATCGGCCGATGGAAGATGCTCGACAACCTCCGCCGCACGCTCGCCGCCCCGATGGCGATCGCCACGCTGATCGCGGCGTGGACGATTCCGGCCGCGTCGGCGGCATGGTGGACGGCTCTGGTCGGCGCCTCGCTGATCGTGCCCCCCGCGATACCGGTCGTGGTCGGGTTGATCCCGCGCCGCAGGGGCATCTCCAAGCGCAGTCATCTCCGCGACGTCGGCCGCGACGCGGGGACGGCAGCCGCACAGGTGATCTTGGCCGTCACCTTCTTGGCGCACCAGGCATGGGTCATGGGCGACGCGATCCTGCGCACGCTCGTGCGGGTGTTGGTCACGCGGCGACACATGCTCGAGTGGCAGACCGCGGCACAGGTCAAAGCCGGTCGCACTAGCGACCTCGGCGGCTACTACCGGCAGATGGTGGGGAGCGTCGTCGTCGCTGCCGTCGCCGGCTTGCTCGTCGGCACACTCAAGCCGGACGCGGCCTGGATCGCGGCTCCCTTCATCGTGCTGTGGCTCGCCGCGCCGTGGGTTGCTCGGCGGATCAGTCTCCCGACCACCGCTTCGGAACCGGTGGAGCTTTCCGAGAGCGACGTCCGAACGCTTCGTCTTGTCGCTAGGCGCACGTGGTTGTTCTTCGAGGCGTTCGTGGGCACGAACGAACACGGGCTGCCGCCGGACAACTTCCAGGACGACCCGCTACCACTGGTCGCGCATCGAACGTCGCCCACCAATATCGGCATGTATCTGCTCGCCACCGTGAGTGCCCGCGACTTTGGTTGGATCGGAACCGTCGACATGGTCGACCGGCTCGAGGCGACGCTCAGCACACTCTCGCGACTCGAACGATTCCACGGCCACCTCTACAACTGGTACGACACGCAGACTCTTCAACGCCTCGAGCCCGAGTACGTGTCGACCGTCGACAGCGGCAACCTCGCAGGCCACCTACTGGCCGTGTCCAACGCCTGCCGGCTGATGGTCGACCAGCCGCTCGTGTCACGGGCGGCAAGGGCCGGCATCGGCGACGCCCTGGCACTCGCCCGACAGGCGGGCGACACCAACGCAGAGTGGCCCGACCCAGGTGAGCAGCCGATCGACACGTTGAACGCGTGGTCAGCCCATCTGGCGCGGCTGTCGTCGGAAATGCGCTCGCGCGACGACGGCCCCGCATCGTCGGACGCCCAACCTGGAGTGCGGGGGTGCTCCGAGCTGGAGACGTGGTCGAACGCGGTCAGGACGACGGTCGACAGCCATCGCCGTGACCTCTCGCTGCTGGAATCGGTCGAGGACGTCAGTGCGCATCTCACGCTGGCCGAGCTGGCGGAGGAGCAGTCAGCGACCAATCCCCGCGATCCGTCCATTGCCACACTCGTGCGTCGGCTGCACGCGATCGCCGACGAAGCGCAGCGGCTCTTCGCGGCGATGGACTTCCGCTTCCTGTACGACCCCGTCCGCAAGCTGTTCTCCATCGGTTTCCGTGTCCGCGAAGGCACCCTCGATCCGAGCTACTACGACCTGCTCGCCTCCGAAGCCCGCCTGACCAGCTTCGTCGCGATCGCCAAGGGCGACGTCGAGGCCGATCACTGGTTCCGCCTAGGTCGCGGGCTGACACCGGTTGGCCGCGGCTCGGCCCTGATTTCGTGGTCGGGGTCGATGTTCGAGTACCTCATGCCGGCGCTGGTGATGCGCGCCCCCGTCGGCAGTCTGCTGGAGCAGACATCGCGTCTGGTCGTCGCCCGCCAGATCCGGTACGCAGCTGAGCTCGGCGTGCCGTGGGGGATCTCCGAATCCGGATACAACGCCCGGGACCTCATGCAGACGTATCAATACACCGGGTTTGGTGTTCCCGGCCTAGCGCTCAAGCGCGGGCTCAGCGAGGATGTGGTGGTCGCCCCGTACGCGACTGGGCTGGCGGCGATGATCGATCCGGAGGCCGCGGTGCGGAACTTCGGCCGGCTGACTGGCGAAGGTGCCGCCGGTCCTCTCGGGTTTCGCGAGGCGCTCGACTACACGCCGCGCCGGCTCCCGGTCGGAGCATCGGTCGCCGTGGTCAAGAGCTACATGGCCCATCATCAGGGGATGACGTTGGTCGCACTTGGCAACGTCGTCAACGAGGCGTCAATGGTCGAGCGCTTCCACGCCGATCCGATCGTCGAAGCCACCGAGTTGGTCTTGCAGGAGCGGATGCCGCGCAATGCGCTCGTGTCGCGGCCACGCGCCGAGGAGGTGAAGAGCGCCGCCGACGTGCGCGATTCGGTGCCGCCGATCCTGCGCCGGTTCACCTCGCCGCACGACCTTGTGCCGCGTACGCACCTGTTGTCGAACGGCCGGTACTCCGTGATGGTCACGACGGCCGGGTCGGGCTATAGCCGGTGGCGTCACCTGGCGGTGACCCGTTGGCGCGAGGACGCCACGCGCGATCCGTGGGGCAGCTTCCTGTACGTGCGCGACACCGCGAGTGGAGCGGTGTGGTCGGCCGGATACCAGCCGGCCGGCCGCGAGGCCGACACCTACGAGGTGTCGTACGGTGAGGACCAAGCCGAATTCTCGAGGCGCGACGGATCGATCACCACTGCCTTGACGGTCAACGTTTCCGCAGAGGACGACGCCGAGATCCGGCGAGTCTCGCTCACGAACCTGGGTTCGCGCGCCCGCGAGCTCGAGCTGACCTCGTATCTCGAGTTGGTGCTCGCGCCGCAGGCAGCCGACATCGCCCACCCGGCGTTCCAAAACCTGTTCGTTCAAACCGAGTTCGATGCCGAAACCGGAGTGCTGCTGGCGACACGCCGGCCGCGTTCGAGCGAGGAGGAGCAGGTCTGGGCGGCGCACGTGGCGACCGTCGAGGAGTACGGCGACGGCGTCATCCAGTTCGAGACCGACCGGTCGCGGTTCCTCGGACGCGGCCGCTCGGCGCGCTCGGCGGCCTGTGTTTTCGATGGACGTCCGCTGTCGAACACCGCTGGAGCGGTGCTCGACCCGGTCTTCAGTCTGCGCCGCCGAGTTGTGATCGAACCGGGCGAAACGGTTCACGCGATCTTCGCCACTGTCGTTGCCGAGTCGCGTGAACATGTGTTGGACCTCGCCGACAAGTACCGCACGCCTGGCACGTTCGAGCGTGCGGGGACCCTCGCGTGGACACATGCCCAGGTCCAGCTCCACCACCTGGGTATCGACTCTGCAGAGGCGCAGCTCTTCCAACGCCTCGCCAACAGGATCCTCTATTCCGACCCCACATTGCGACCGTCGTCCAACGTGCTCGCCAGCAATCAGCGGGGAGCACCTGGGCTGTGGCCGCACGGCATCTCCGGCGACCTGCCGATCGTGTTGGTTCGGATCGACCAGCTCGACGACGTCGACATCGTTCGGCAGTTGTTGCGAGCCCATGAGTATTGGCGCCTCAAGCTGCTCGACGTCGATCTCGTCATCATCAACGAGCACGGCGCCACCTACGCCGAAGAACTTCACGGCTCGCTCGAAGGGCTGGTGCGAGCGAGCCAGTCGACGCTCGGTCACCAGGGGCATCCGAGCCATGGAGGTGTGTTCGTCCTGCGCGGCGAGCGTCTCACGGCTGAAGACCGGATCCTGCTGCAAACCGCGGCGCGGGCCGTACTGCTGAGCCGGAGAGGAAGCCTGGCAGATCAGGTCGTCCGCCTCGAGCGGCCGGTCAGCGTCGCGCCGATCCGCGCCGCTCCGCCCGCTTTCGCACCATCACCGCTCGCGGAGCGCGGGGGCCATCCGCCATTGCCGAGCTTGGAGTTCTGGAACGGGCTGGGCGGCTTCGACAAGGACGGTCGCGAGTACGTCACCGTGCTCGGCCCTGGACAGTCGACGCCTGCACCGTGGCTCAATGTCATCGCCAACCCCTCGTTCGGGTTCCAGGTTTCCGAGTCGGGCTCGGGGTACACCTGGGCCGGGAACAGCCGGGAGAACCAGCTCACGCCGTGGTCCAACGACCCCGTCTGCGATCCGGCGAGTGAAGCGCTGTACGTCCGCGATCAGGACAGCGGTGCCGTGTGGAGTCCGACGGCGCAACCGATTCGGTGTCCGGACTCCACATACGTGGCGCGTCACGGCGCGGGATACAGCCGCTTCGAGCACGTTCGCGATGGCATATGCCTGGACCTCGTCCAGTTCGTGCCGCTCGCCGAACCGATCAAGGTTTCCGTGCTCAGTGTCGAGAACCGGTCGGGGCGCGCCCGGCGTTTGTCGCTCACCGCGTACGCCGAATGGGTGCTCGGCGCGTCGCGGAGCGCGAACGCGCCGTGGATCATCACTGAGTACGAGCCAGAGACGAAAGCGTTGCTGGCAACCAACCCGTGGAACGTCGAGTTCGGCGGCCGCACTGCCTTCCTGGACCTTGGTGGGCAGCAGACGGCTTTCACCGCTGACCGGACCGAGTTCCTCGGCCGCAACGGTGGGACCGAGCGTCCGGCTGGCCTCGCTCGTGGACACCGACTGCAGCAAGCGGTCGGACCGGGCATGGACCCATGCGCCGTGTTGCAGACGAGTTTCGAGCTGGCCGCGGGGGCTCGGACCGAAATCGTCGTGACCCTCGGCCAGGCCGACACGCGGCAAGCCGCAGTCGATCTCATCCGACGCACCCGTGATTCCGACCACGCCTCGATGCTGAACGAGATCGAGCGATGGTGGGACGACGTCCAAGCCAACATCCAGGTGCGTACCCCGGACCGTGCGATGGACATCATGTTGAACGCCTGGCTCGTTTACCAGACCCTCGCCTGCCGGCTGTTTGCCCGAGCGGCCCTCTACCAGGCCGGGGGTGCCTACGGATTCCGCGACCAGCTCCAAGACGTGATCGCCCTGATCGTCCCGCGACGCGAGCTCGCTCGCGAGCACTTGCTCCGCGCAGCAGCGCATCAGTTCGTGGAGGGCGACGTGCAGCACTGGTGGCATCCCCCGTCCGGTCGCGGAGTCCGCACGCACATCTCCGACGACCGGTTGTGGTTGCCCTATGTCGTCGAGCGTTACCTCGCCGTCACCGGTGACCAAGCGGTTCTCGACGAAACGGTCGGCTACCTCGAGGGCCCGCCGCTGAAACCCGAGCAGCACGACGCCTACTTCCAACCCGAACTGTCGGCGCGCCGGGGAACGCTGTTCGAACATTGCGCAGCGGCGATCGACTGCAGTCTCGACGTCGGTTCCCATGGCCTGCCCCTGATCGGCACCGGGGACTGGAACGACGGGATGAACAGAGTGGGTGAGAAGGGCCAGGGGGAAAGCGTCTGGTTGGGCTGGTTCCTGTATCGAACACTTGCCGGGTTCGTACCGATCGCCGAAACGCGGGGCAACGCAGCACACGCCGACCGTTGGCGACGGCACATGGAGCAGCTGCGCGGCGCGCTCGAGGATGAGGGCTGGGACGGAGACTGGTATCGGCGTGCCTTCTTCGACGACGGCACGCCGCTCGGCTCGGCCGGCAACATCGAGTGCCGCATCGACTCCATCGCGCAGTCGTGGAGCGTGCTGTCCGGCGCTGCCGAACGGTCGCGGGCGGAGCGGGCGATGGCCGCGGTGGACGAGTACCTCATTCGGCGCGGCGACGGGCTGGTGCTGCTCTTCACGCCTCCGTTCGATCACACCGAGATCGACCCTGGCTACATCAAAGGCTACGTGCCCGGCGTACGGGAGAACGGCGGTCAGTACACGCACGGAGCGATTTGGTCGGTGCTGGCATTTGCCGGTCTTGGCGACGGTAACAAGGCCGGCGAGTTGTTCTCCATCCTCAACCCGGTCAACCACGCGAGCACGACGGCTGGCGTCTACCGCTACAAAGTCGAGCCCTACGTCATGGCGGGCGACGTGTACGCCGAGCCCCCGCACACCGGTCGTGGTGGGTGGACCTGGTACACGGGGGCGGGCGGCTGGATGTATCAGGCCGGGATCGAGTGGATTCTCGGCTTCCGGCTGCGCGGCACCGAGCTCAGGCTCCAACCGTGCATCCCCGCAGCATGGCCGGGATATGAAATCGTGTTCCGATATCACACCACGAAGTATCAGATCGTCGTGGACAACCCCCATTCTGTGAGCAGTGGGATCGCTACCGTAGAACTCGACGGCCAGCTGCTGCCCGGACCGTCCATCGCACTCGAGGACGACGGCACGACGCACACCGTCAGGATCGTGCTCGGCTCCGCGTAGCCCGGGGCGGGGGACCTCCGCTGCATGTCGCGCGTACTGTGGCGAACGTGGTCGATCCGCATGACCCTCATGCCACCGAATGGGGACAGATGGGCGCGGTGGAGAAGATCGAGTGGATGATCGAGACCAACGGTTGGGCGCTCGAACCGGTGGCGCCGCATGTCGACACCGATCCTCCGACGCCCGCATACGCCTACACGATCGGCGTGCCGGCGCTGGTCGGGTTCCCGGAGCTCGCCGTGTTCGGCCTCACACCAGTGGCGTCGAAGGGCCTCATCACACTCGTCATCGACGCGTTGCAGGGCGGTACGGAGATCCCGCTCGGCGTCGAGCTGATCGGCCTGCTCGACAACGAGCTGCGCTGCATGTTCGCCCCCGTCGACACCGATGACGCGGCGGGCACGTTCGCGACGCTCGACGCCTGGTACGGCGGTCAGCCGTACAGCGTGGTGCAGCTGCTCTATCCAGACCGCAACGGCTTCATGCCGTACGAAACCGGATACGACCATCGCATGCGCTATGCCCAACCGGTCATCGGGAGAGTCGACGCCACCGGCTAGGGCGGCGCTCAGTCCGCGCAAAGCGGATCAAGACCTGGCGGCCCGTGACGATTCCGCTTTGCGCGGGTTCAGGGGCGCTTGCCGAGGCAGAAGGCGGCGACCTCGGTGACCCAGCGGTCCCACAGTTCCGGCGGGTAGTCG
>DASQTR010000512.1:0-2138 GCA_035641795.1 Ilumatobacter sp. | reverse complement strand
TACCCCGTGAAGACCACTGATGCGACTGGTAGGGCGAGCGTGTCGCCTACCGGCTCGACCTGGACCAGCGCTCGCCCGGCGGCAGCGGGTAGCCAGGCCGCCAGATGGCGCTCTACATCTCGTACCGAGTCAGCAAGGTCGACGGCGCCACCCACGTCTCGTTCGAGCGCCCTCGACTGCACGATGCAGCGGCGTCATGAAGGCGCCCGATCGTGAAATTCCGGGTCAACTGCCAGGCATCGCGACTACCGTCGCTGTTGTGATCGGGACGCCGCAGGGCTTCCCCATCGAGGTTGCGCTTTTCGGTCGCGATCGCGAAGTTGATCGAGTCGACGAACTCGTTCGTTCGATTGAGCTTGGTGCCCGTTTCGTCGTCATCCGCGGTGAGGCGGGTATAGGCAAGACGGCGCTGTGGCGCGCGGCGTTGCAACGCCATCGCGCTGCTGGTCATCGGACGCTCGTGACGCGGCCCACCGAGGAGGAGCTGTATGGACCGGCCGTCGGGCTGGCCGATCTCTTCGGCACTGTCATCGACGGGGTGAAAGAGCTCCAGGAACAGGATCGCTTCGAAAGCGGTCAGTTCGTGCTCGACATGCTCCGCAGGCTCGCCACGGACACTCCCGTCGTGGTCGCGATCGACGATGTGCAGTGGTTGGATCCGGTGTCGGCCGGCGTGCTGCGGTACGCGTTCCGCCGTCTCGAAGGTGAGCGCATCGTCGTACTGGCCACTGAGCGCTTCGACCGCTCGTTGTCACCAGACGACAGGACGATTCCTCCGGACCGGCGTGAGGAGATATTCCTCGGACCACTCTCCTTGGAAGCGACGCGCCTCGTCGTGTCGTCCGTCGTCGACGCCCTTCCGCGCCCGAGGTTGGAGCGCGTGCACGAGCTGTCCGTCGGCAATCCGATGTACGCGATCGAGTTGGCTCGGGCGATCGACCTCTTCGACGATTCGCTCACGGCGTCAGTGCCACCGACCTTGTCCAGTGCACTCTCGAGTCGTCTCGGCGCCGTTCCCGACAGCATGCGAGCCGTACTCTGCATCGTCGCCGCACTCGGGGCCGTCACCGTCCAGACGATCGCCCGGGCGTCGGACGACCCGAACGCAGTCGGCCTCGTCGCCGACGCCGTGGCCGACGATGTGCTGGTCGTAGGCGACGACCTGATCGTTCGCTTCTCCCATCCTCTGCTCGCGTCTGCGCTGCTCGCCGGACTCAATCCGGTCGAGCGGCAGACGTTGCATGCGCGACTCGCCGATGCCGTCGATGATGCGGATTCCCGGGCGCGCCATCTCGCGTTGTCATGTGGCGAGCCGGATCCGGCAGCTGCGACCGAGTTGCACGAGGCCGCCAACCGGGCAGCTCGGCGGGGAGCGCCCTCACTCGCCGCCTACTTCGCCGAACACAGCCTCCGCATCACACCCATCGAAGACGTCGAGAACCGAGTCCGGCGGGCGTTCGCCGCAGTGCTGCACCTCGCCGCTGCCGGCGACAAGTCAAAGGCGCTCGCCGACGCCGACCGACTGGTCTCAGTGCTGCCGCCGGGGCCGATACGTGCCCAGGCGATCGCCGCCCGGGTGGCGATCGACTTCGACGGCGGAGACCGATTCCTGGAGCAGGCGGCGGCCGAGGCCGGCGACGACGAAGCGCTGCTCGGACGCGTCCTCGAGCTGCGCGGTTGGCTAGCTGTGATCTACCGCGCCGAACTGCACAAGGGTGAGCAGTTGGCGGAGCAAGCGTTGGCTATCGCGGTCCGGCTCAACGACCCAGCGCTGGAGATGTTGGCGGCCAGCACGGTCGCGGCTGCATGCATGCTGCTCGGACGACCGCGCCTGGACTTGATGGACCGTGCGCTCCACCTGGCGGCGACGACCAGCGGGACTCCACTCGGCAGGTCGCCGCTGGCAATCCATGGGCGCGACTGCCTGTGGAGCGGTCGGCTGACCGAAGCCAGGACGGTGCTCGAAGATCTCTATCGCGCGTGCGTGCGCGACAAGAGCGAGTTTCAGCGCCCGTTCCGAATCCTCGACTTGGCGGCGTTGGAGATCGCCTCGGGCAACCTGGCGGCTGCGGTGAAGCTCGCCGACGAGGGGATGGAATCGGCAACAGATGCGGGAAACATGCAGGCCACTGCCTGGC
>DASQTR010000511.1:0-2556 GCA_035641795.1 Ilumatobacter sp. | reverse complement strand
CGAGGACCAGGAGCTCCAAATGGGAGGGCCTCAGGCAACTCTCGCCGAGCGAGATCAGCGGACAACGAGGACGATTCGACCAAGTCGCCGCGGTGACCGTGCATACGGTCAGCCGCGGGCCCTTCTTCGTCGTTTGCATCGTTGCCGTGCTGGTTTGGCTCGGACTGGGCCTTCTGACTGGTTTCTCGGACACGTGGCTGGCTGCCGGCTCGGCGATCATGTCGGTCGTCATCGTGATGTTGGTTGCAGTGCTCGAGAAGGCGCAGCGACGAAGCGACCAGGCGATCCAGCGCAAGCCGAACGCTATTGCCGACGCACTTGCAGACTTCATGTGCGAGACGAACGTCGATCAACAGCAGGTGGACGAACTGCGCGCGGCATTGGGAATCGAGCACCGCGAGAGCACCGGCGAGGTCAGTAAGAAGGCGTGAGGCACCCGGCGCGTTCCTCGTCACGACGGCCCGTAGGCTGCGCCGATGGCGAGGAATCGGGCTGCGCTCGCCGTGCCGGCAGTGGGCGTGTCGGTGACCGTGATCGTCCTCGCCGCCCTGATCGCTTGGTGGACGATCGGCGACGACGACAGCGCGAAGAAGACCTCCGCCCGGCGGGACCCTTCCGCAAACGGTTCTGAGCGTTCGGGTCCGCAGCCGGCGGCGACGAGCCCGCCGTGCGACCCGCAGGCCGTGATCGCGAGTTGGCCCCTGGAACAGCGTCTGGCGCAGCTCCTGATGGTGGGCGTCGACGCTCAGGGCGACGATGCCGAGGCACTCGTCGCTCAGTACGGCGTGGGCGGCGTCTTCGTCGGCGGTCAGGAGACAGGCATCTTCGTCGACGGCAGCCTGGCGCGGCTCGCAACGGTTGGGCCCGTTCCGCCGCTCGTGGCCGTCGACGAGGAAGGCGGTCGCGTGCAGCGCATCGATCAGCTCGCCGGTCCCATCCCAAGCGCGCGTGCGATGGCACAGACGATGACGCCGGCGCAGGTCCGCGAACTCGCTGCGCAACGTGGCCGCACGCTGCGCGAGGCCGGTATCACGATGGATCTGGCCCCGGTAGTGGACGTGTCGAGCCAGAGCAGCAGTCAAGTGATCGGCGACCGGTCGTTCAGCGACGATCCGGTCGTCGTCTCCGAGTACGCGGGAGCATTCGCGGCGGGCCTTCGTGACGCCGGCGTCGTTCCGGTGTTGAAGCACTTCCCGGGACACGGTCACGCCACCGGCGACTCGCACCGGCAAGCGGTCGTGACGCCGCCCATGGCGGACCTCGAGGTGTCGGACCTCATTCCCTATCGAAATCTCCTCGCCGCGCCGCCGATCGGAGTCATGACCGGCCACCTCGACGTCCCCGGTCTCACGGCCCCCGACGAGCCGGCATCGGTGAGCGCGAACGCCGTGCGCGAGCTGTTGCGAACCGAGCTCGGGTACGACGGTTTCGTGATCACCGACGACCTCAGCGCGATGGCTGCCGTCCGACAGCGCTACAGCGTTCCCGAGGCGACGCTGCGAGCCTTGGCGGCCGGCAGCGACATGGCGCTGCTCGTGTCGAACGCGCAGGTGCCCGACCTTCTCGGCTTCCTCGCCGGCGCGGTGGCCACTCACCAGCTCGACGAGACGCAGATCAACCGATCCGTGCAGCGAGTGCTCGCCGTGAAGGCGTTCGACCCGTGTCGCATAGGTGTCTGAGGCGGCAGGAATGGCACGCCGCATCGTTGTCACGCTCGTCCTTGTGATCACGGCCGCAGTGTGCATGCCCGCAATCGCGCTCGGCGCAGATGCGCGGAGCGGCAAGGATCCGAAGCCCGACAAGCGCAACGTGATCGTGATCGCCCATCGCGGCGCGAGCGGTAGCCGGCCCGAGCACACGCTCGCCGCGTACCGGCTGGCGATCAAGCAGTGCGCCGACTACATCGAGCCGGATCTCGTCTCGACCCGCGACCACGAGCTCGTCGCACGACACGAGAACGACATGACCGCAACGACCGACGTGGCGAACCACCCGGAGTTCGCCGACCGCCAGACCACGAAAGTGATCGACGGTCTCTCCATGACCGGGTGGTTCACCGAGGACTTCACGCTGGCGGAACTCAAGACGCTCCGAGCGAAGGAGCGCATCCCAGACGTGCGGCCGGGCAACAGCACATACGACGGCCGGTTCGAGGTGCCAACCCTCCAGGAGGTCCTCGACCTGGCGCGCCGCTCGCGGACGTGTGAAGGGCAACGCGTCGGGGTGTACCCGGAGACGAAGCACCCGTCATACTTCGACTCCATCGGTCTGTCGCTCGAGGACCCGCTGGTGCGCGGGTTGCACGCCGCCGGTTACCGCGGGAAACGAGCAGCGGCCTACATCCAGAGCTTCGAGGTCGCCAACCTGCAGCAGCTCCACGGGATGACTCGTGTCCCACTGGCGCAGCTCCTCAATTGCGCCGGCCAACCATGGGACTTCACCGTTGCGGGCGACCCGCGCACGTACGCCGACATGGTCACACCTGCCGGTCTCGATTTTGTGCGCACATACGCGGACGGCATCGCTGCCTGCAAGGACGTCGTCATTCCGAGGGAC
>DASQTR010000510.1:0-8647 GCA_035641795.1 Ilumatobacter sp. | reverse complement strand
CGACCGCGCCGGCGCCCGCCGCAGCATGGCCGGCCGCCCATCCGCCCGGCTCGTCGACCGGGCTCTTGGTCGGCTCTTCCGCTTCGTCTTCGTCGGACGCCGCCCTGTCGTGAGCGGCGGCGGTGACTGCCGCCGCTCCTGCGACGTTCACCGGATCGATGACCGGCTGGCTCTCCTGAGCTGCCGACGTCGCCGCCGTGCCCGCGGACGCCCCGGCGGACACGCCAACTCCCTTGTCACCGGCAGCCGCGACCGGCGTGTCTTCGGCACTTCCCTCGCTCTTGTCCCTCGAGAGGTAGGCGGTGACAGTGCTCCCGGTCGGAACAATCGTGACCACGTTCCAGCCGTCACCCGACTTCTCGTTGAGGAGCGATGTCAGCGTGTCGGCCTCGTAGGACGAAACGCTGATGGAAGTGAATTCCTGCATGGCTCCGCACGTTACACCGACCCTTCCGAGGCGTGCGGCTCCGCGCATTGGGATCTCCGACCTGCTCCGGTGGGGCGTTCGTCTGCGTCCCGCTCGGCTCAAGTGCCGCGCATACTTGTGCCCGTGGTCGAGACGATGCAGGTGGTCGGCACCCTGTGCGCGCTCGCAGCGGGCGTCGGAGCCTTGCTCCTCATCATCGCTCGGCTGCTCGCAAGCCATTGGGGACTAGCGGCCCGGTGGGGCGCGGCAGTGGCATCGCAGCGCCCCGTCCTGACGCTCGTCGTTGCCGCCGGCTCGATGCTCGGAAGCCTCTACTTCTCGGAGGAAGCGGGCTACATCCCCTGCCGGCTGTGCTGGTTCCAGCGGATCGCCATGTACCCGATCGCACTTGTCGCACTCGTCGCCTTGGTCCGCCGCGACCGCGGCGCGCGCTGGTACATCGTGCCGATGGCGGGGATCGGCGCCGCGATCTCGTCGTGGCACTACCTCGTCGAATGGAACCCCACCTGGGAAGGGACGTCATGTGGGCTGTTCGGCCCCGCTTGCTCGGAGATCTGGTTCCGAACATGGGGTTTCTCGACGCTCGCCTTCATGGCGCTGTGCGGGTTCGTGTCGATCATCGTCTACAACACCGTCACCTTCCCTCGTTCCGACCAACAGGAGCAATCGTGAGATCCAGGCCCGCGCGCGTCGCTACCGTCATTTCCGTCGCCGTCATCGCACTCGTGAGCTGCGGTGATGACGACGACACAACACCCGCTGCGAGCGAACCCGAACCGCTTCCCACCGTGCAGACCACGACCGCGATCGACGATGCGCCGCCCGGCGAAGGGCCGAACGCAACGGTGTCACCGGAGCTGCCCGAGCAGTTCACCGGCGAGGTCGGCCCGGTCGAGGTTCACGGTGATTCGTTGCCCGAGTTCGAGCCCGGCGACGTCGAGTCCGATCCGGCTCGGCGAATGACGGCGCCGGTCGTGATCGGTGAGGACTTCGAGGGCAACACCGTGCGCATCGACGCCGCGTCTGACGGACCGACGCTCGCCGTGTTCCTCGCCCACTGGTGCCCGCATTGCAACGAAGAAGTGCCGCGCATCAACGAGCTGCGCGACTCCGGCGCGTTCCCGGCCGACCTGAACATCGTCGGCGTCAGCACGGGGATCAGCCCCGACGGGCGGAACTGGCCGCCCTCGCAATGGTTCCAGGACATGGACTGGACCTATCCAGTGATGGCCGACGGTGTCGACATGCAGCGTGAGACCTTCATCGCCGCCAATGCGTACGGGCTCGCATCGTTTCCGTTCATGGTCTTGATCGGGAGCGACGGCAAGGTGCTCGCCCGCTGGGTGGGCGAGAGCGATACCGACAAGCTGCTCCAACGGATCGAAGACAACCTCGCTCAGTAGCCGCCCGAGCATCCGTCAGTAGGTGTCTGACACGGACTGGTCGGTGTCTGACACCGAGCGTTTCGCCTCAGGTCTATGGCCGGTCGTCAGACACAGTCCGCTCCGCGCGAAGGAGCAGTTCGCGCAGCGGCACGCCTAACGCCTTGGCGGCGGCCGCGGCGTCGTCGTGCTCGACCTTGACGCGACCGCGGGCGACCTTGACCCGGATCGTGTGACCGTCGACCTCAACGGTGCGCTCCTCACGTTGTTGCGGCCAGCGTTCGACCGCCGCCGCGCGGATACCGAGCGTGCCCGTCTCGGCGAGCAACACCTCGCACACGGTCGGGAACGCGACCTCGTCGCACAACGCGTGCACCGTGTGGGCCGGCCTGCCCTTCTTCATCACGATCGGCGTCGCCCAGGCGTCGTGGGCGCCGGCACCGAGCAGCTCGGCGATGGTGTGCGCCAGCACCTCGCCCGTGACGTCGTCGACGTTGGCCTCGACGAGCCGCGCCGGCCGGCCGGACGTATTCCCGGCGCTTTCGACCAGCTCACCGACCACCGCCTGCACGACATTGGGACGTCCCGGCGGATCGGCAGTGCCGGCACCGAATCCGGTGCACGTGATCGTCATCGCCGGTATCGCGCCGCTCGTCTGCCCGAGCACCGTGACGAGGGCGACGCCGGTCGGCGTGGCCAGCTCCATGCCGGTGTCGATGCCCGTCACTGCCGCACCGGCGCGTTCGAGCAACCGTGACACCGCCGGAACGGGATTCGGCAAGGTGCCGTGTGCGGTCATCACCGTGCCGTGGCCGACGGCGATCGGCGAGTAGTGGACGCGTTCGATGCCCAACGATCTCATCGCGGCACACACACCGACGACGTCGAGGATCGAGTCGAGCGCACCCACCTCGTGCAGCTCGACGCGCGACGGCTCTATGCCGTGGATCGCGCCCTCCACCTCTGCCAGCGCGCGATAGACCGCCGCCGCATCGCGTCGAACGTCCGGGGCGAGATCAGCTGACTCGATGAGGGCGATCACATCGGCGGCCGGGCGATGCACATGGTCGTGGCCGTCGTGGCCCTCGTCATGGTGTCGCTCGAGTGCGATGTTGGTCCACAGCGCGCGGACGCCGCAGCGCTGAACACGCTCCCACGTCGCCGCGTAGCCGTCGACGCCGAGCGCGCCCCACGCATCGGCGACCGCCGATTGATCGGCGCCGGCGTCGATCAGCGATGCGAGCAGCATGTCGCCGGCGACCCCGGCGCAGCAGTTGAACCAAACGGCGCGGGTCATCCGCGCAGCATCCTCGCCACCGCGGTCGCGGCACCGAAGCCGTTGTCGATGCCGACGACGGTGACGCCGCTGGCGCACGAGGCGTGCATCGCCAGCAAGGCCGTCACGCCTTCGAGCGCGGCGCCGTAACCCACGGACGTCGGCACCGCCACCACAGGGCGGCTGGTGAGGCCGCCGATCACACTCGCTAGCGCGCCCTCCATGCCGGCCACGACGATCACCGCGTTGGCCGCCGTGACGCGATCGATGTGGGCGAGCAGTCGATGCAGGCCGGCGACGCCGATGTCGTGCAGCCGATCGGCCTCCAGGGCGTGGGCGGCGAGCGTGATCGCCGCCTCGTCGGCGACCGGGAGGTCGGCCGTCCCCGCTGTGGCGACGAGCACGTGGACGTCGGTCCGCGGCTCAGGCCGGCGCCACAGCACGCTCCCGCCGACCTGCCGGGCTTCGCCGTGGGCGGCGAACACCGCCTTGACCTGCTGCTCGTCGGCACGTGTGAGCAGCACCGGCCCGGTTCCGTGTGCGAGTAGCTCGCCGACGATGCGCACGCACTGCTCGGCGGTCTTGCCTGGACCGTAGACAGCTTCCGGCGCGCCCTGCCGGAGCGCACGGTGATGGTCGACGAGGGCATCGCCGAGGTCAGCGAACGGAAGCCGCCGCAGGCGAGCAACGGCATCGTCTGGCGACAGCTCACCCGCGCGTATGGCGTCGATCATCGCCCGCAGCTGCGCCTCGTCCATCTCGTCATCGTGGCAGAACAACGGCGGGTCTCCCACCGCGCGACACGTACCCTCGCGGGCATGACGCGCGCAGACGCCACGCCTCAGCAGCCGACCACAGAGCGGATCGCGTTCCTCGGGCCGTTCGGCACGTTCACCGAGCAGGCGTTGCGCACACAGCATGACCTCGGGCACGCCGAGCTGCTCGCCCATCGGACGGTGCCCGACGTGCTCGACGCCGTGAGCGCCGGCGAGGCGGAGGCCGGTTTCGTGCCGATCGAGAACTCGATCGAGGGGATGGTCAACTTCACGCTCGACGCGCTCGCCTTCGACCATGACCTGCTCATCGTGCGCGAGGTCGTGCTCGACATCCATCTGTGCCTGGCGGCGAGGCCCGGCATCCGCCTCGAGGACGTCAAGGAGATCCTGTCGATCCCAGTGGCCACGGCCCAGTGCCATCGCTACTTGCGTGAGTTCCTGCCGTTCGCCGACGTGCGCCATGCATTGTCGACTGCGGCCGCGGCGCAGCTCGTGAGCGAGGACCCGGCGCCGAGTCTGGCGGCGATCGCACCCCAGATCGCGGCCGAGCGCTACGGGCTCGAGGTACTCGCCGAGAACATCGAGGACCACGACGGCAACCAGACCCGGTTCGTGCTCGTGCGCAGAGCCGGCATTCCGGCGCCGACCGGCCACGACCGCACGGCACTCGTCATCTATCAGCGCGCCGACGAGCCGGGCAGCCTGATCTCGATCCTGCAAGAGTTCGCCGCCCGCCGACTCAACCTGTCGAATCTGATTTCGCGTCCAACCAAGCAGGGGGGCCTCGGCGACTACTGCTTCATCATCTTCGCCGACGGCCATGTCGCCGACGACCTCGTCGCCGACGCCATGCGGGCGTTGCACGCCAAGCAGGCGGCGGTCAAGTTCTTCGGGTCGTGGCCGCGCGTCGACCACCTCGCGCACGATGCGCGCGCCCACGCCGACGAGCGCTGGCGGATGGCCGACGACTGGATCACCGGCCTGCGTGGCGCGATCGGCCACTAGGCAACGGTCAGTACAACGCCTGCGCGCTGGGCACCGGGCCGATCGACTCGGGCGGCGGGCACGGGTCGAACGTCGGCCCACCGGGCCCCCACGGTCGCGGGCACGGACGGTGCTCGATGGCGGCGACCCACCGCGACACGTAGTCGGTCTGCAGCCACGAGCCGGCCTCGGTGAGATGGCTGCCGTCCCACGTCCAGAAGTCGATCCCCGACGTGTACGCCCGCCAGTCGGCGAGCACGACGTCGCTGTACTGCGGCAGCGTGACGAGACGGTAGAGGTCGGCATTGTTCTCCTGGTACGCCTGGCGTGACTTCGGCGAGACCTGGTTCTCGGTGTAGCTCATCCAGAGGATCGTGTGCGCGCCCTTCACCCGGCCGGCGTTGACGACGGCGTCGAACTCTCCCGGAAAGTTGCTGTTCCAGTCGTTGTAGCCGGTCTTGACCACGAGCACGTCGATCCGCCCGGCCGTGCCGAGGATGGCTTCCACCGCGGTGTTGGGAACGACGTGCGTGACGGCGCTCAGGCACGAGGGCCGGGACAACCGCCGACAGGAGGCGGCGTCGACGATGCCCTCGAATCCGACGAACGCCGACTGCGAGAGCGGATGGAGCAGGTTGACGGCGGCCAGGGTGGAGTCGCCCACGAGCAGCACGCGAGAGAACGCAGGAGTGTTCGGCGGTGACGCCAGCGTCGGAGTCACCGGCGTCCCGGTGAACAGGCCGGTGACGTCGACAACCACGTCGCTCCCGGCGTGCGCGTAGTAGGCGAGCCCCCGGTCGCTGAGGCGCGTGATCGCCATGTTGGCAAGCGTGTGTTCGAACATCGCCGGGTTCAGCGTTGACGTGTCGGGTCGCGGCATCCCCGCCGGGTGTGCGGTGACAAAACCGGCTCGGTCCGCCCGCGTCGCGGTCACGTTGGTGACGAGCGCCCCCGCTCCGGGAAACCATGTGGCCACCTCCACGGTGCCGCCCGGCCACACCCGCGGCGGCGTTTCACGGGTGTCGAGCACGCGTTGCGGCGCGATCGGCACGAAGAGGCCCTCGGTGGAATCGTCCGCGCTGCGCCCGGTGAACCAGCCGAGGAAGTCGATCACGACGTGCCCACCGCCGTGCGAGTACAGCGTGATGCCCGAGGCGGAGACAGGTGCGATCGTCGTCGCTGCGACCGCCTGCCCCGAGCCGCTGGTGTTGAGGAACGACGTGACCTGCAACGGCGTGCCGGCGGGGCGCGCCGACAGGAATCCAGGGATCGTCTCCCCGACGCTGGTGACGTTGACGGCCAGTGCGGACGCGTCGGCGGGCACACCATCGGGCAAGGGCACGGTCAGTTCGCCGCCGGGCGGGAGCGCGCCGGCGAACTGACCCGGCTGGCGCGTGTCCACAAGGCGCCCCGTCGCGACCGGGACGAACCGCCCCGCGCGCGAACTGGAGGTGGCGACGAAGGCGCCGGTGATGTCGACGATCAGATCGCCGGGAACGTTCTCGTACAGCTCGATCGTGCCGGTCGCCCCGAGCTGGATGATCGCCGAGTTGGCGACGGGGCGGTCCGCGCGGGTGTTGAGCACCGACGCCACCGGCCGGGCGGTGCCGCCCGGGTAGAGAGTCACGAAGCCGAGACCGCCCGTTGCCGGAGCGGTGACCGTGACAGACACGGCCACTGCGCCGTCCGGCACGCCGGGCCGCCCGGCCACACTGACCGCGATCGTCCCCGCGTCGAGCCGCGTGCAGCCGCAGTCGGCGGCGCGGGTGTCGGCGAGACGGTAGGGCGTCATCGCCACGTACGAGGCGGTCGCAGGGCCGGCCAACACAGGGCCGGCGCCGCGCGGTGCAACGAGCACGGCCACGGCGATCGTCGCCAGCACGAACACGAGCGGCGCCCGCGTCACGTTCCGGCGCTCCAACTGCTGTCCTACGCTGCCGCTCATGTCTGCTTCCTCGTCTGCCGACGGCTCACCCGAGCGGCAAGTCTGCGTCGTGACCGGTGCCAACTCGGGGATCGGGCGGGCGACCGCCGTACATCTCGCCGAGTCGGGCTACACCGTGTTCGGCACCGTCAGATCGGCTGCCAAGGCAGACAAGTTGAACACGGCGGCCGCCGCCGCGGGCGTGGTGGTCGAGTTGGTCGAGCTCGACATCGCCGACGACACGTCGGTGGGCACCGGATTCGCAGCGATCGTCGATCGCGCCGGACGTGTCGACCATCTCGTCAACAACGCCGGCGTCGGTGGCAACGGGGTCGTGGAGGAGACCACCCCGCAGCGGATGCTCGAGGTGCTCAACGTCGACGTCTGCGGTGGTCTGCGCTGCATCCGCGAGGTGCTACCCGGCATGCGCAAGCGACGGGCAGGCACGATCGTCAACATCACGTCGGTCGCGGGCCGCATCGGGGCCGTCGCCCAGGCTCCGTACGTGGCGTCGAAGTGGGCGTTCGAGGGCCTGAGCGAGCAACTCGCCCACGAGGTCGCGGCTTTCGGCGTACGCGTCGCCATCGTCGAGCCGGGCGTGACCAAGTCGTCGATCTTCGCGAAGAACACCGATGCGCCGAACAGCAGCGGCGCGTACGCCATGCAGTACGAGCGAATGTTCCAGATGTACGCCGCCGGTTACCTGAACGCGACGGACGCGATAGAGGTCGCCCGCGTTGTTCGCCACGCGAT
Source organism: Ilumatobacter sp. (assembly GCA_035641795.1). GTDB lineage: Bacteria > Actinomycetota > Acidimicrobiia > Acidimicrobiales > Ilumatobacteraceae > Ilumatobacter. The sequence continues at coordinate 1,125 of DASQTR010000510.1, read as the reverse complement.
CGAGACCGACGAGCCGCGTCTCCGATACCCGGTCAGTTGGGGTGGTCGTGAGCTCGTCGAGGGCAGAGCCCGCATGGCCGACAGCGACTGGGTCGCGCTCGGCCGCGAGGCGCCACTGTCCGACTACATCCAGGCGTTCGAGGGAGCGTTCGGGCTCGACCTTCGCGCCTGAGGAGAATTATCGCGAGCGGAACGGGAGGGATTCGAACCCCCGGGCCTTGCGGCCGGCCGCTTTCAAGGCGGCTGCATTTGTCCACTCTGCCACCGTTCCGCCGAACAGGTTAATGAGCAGGTGCGGCGCCTACGCCGGTTCCGTTCACCGAGGTGCTCGCGTAGACTGCCCCCGCTCCGGAGAGGTGCCAGAGCGGCCGAATGGGGCGCCCTGCTAAGGCGTTGACCACTGCAAGGTGGTCCGTGGGTTCAAATCCCACCCTCTCCGCCAACACGAGCCGGCCGATCGCTCATTACCGATCGCCGGCTCGTCGCGCGTACGCGTTTCATTACAGCGTTGTCATTTGTTTGCGTTCGCGTGACGCACTTGTTGCGATTTGATGACGGACCGGCTAGAACATTGTCTCGCCGGTGGCCAGAACCGCATCTGACCACGGCTCGACGACCATGCGCCGCGACCACCGACGACCGTTCGACATCGAGACCGACGAGGCACGAGACGTCACCCAGCAGTTCTGGGGCACGACTCGAGGCTGGGCGCCTCCTTCGGAAGAACCGGGCGACGCGCCTTCGGATGACCGGACGCCACGTTCATTGCAGTCGATCAAGTCCAGCTTCGCCGGCATGCGCAGGCGGCCATCGCAGACCGTCCGCCGGACCGACGCCAGCGGCCGCGTCGACCGCACCCGCTCACACGGGATCGTGCGTCCGGGCACCGCGGAGTTGGATGCGATTCGTCGCGAGGCGACGCTCGGCGAGTTGGCCGCCGGCTGGATCGGCGACGACGAATGGCCGGACCTCGACTTCACCCCGGCGCCGACTCGGCCGCATCGCAACGTGGTGCCCAGCGAGCGTGACGACGATCGCTTGCAGGATGCCTTCGACGACGACGACGAGTTCGATGACGAAGAGTTCGATGTCGTCGACGACGAAAGTGACGACGACTTGATCGAG
>DASQTR010000509.1:0-6353 GCA_035641795.1 Ilumatobacter sp. | reverse complement strand
CGGATCGGAATGATCTTCCAAGATCCGATGACGTCGCTCAATCCGGTGATGCCGGTCGGCAGGCAGATCGCCGAGGCAATCGTCGAGCACCAGCGTGTGTCGGCGAAGCAAGCAGAGAAGCGGGCGATCGAGCTCCTGGAGACGGTGTCGATCCCGGAGGCGGCGCGCCGTGCGCGGTCCTACGCGCACGAGCTGTCGGGTGGCATGCGGCAACGGGCGATGATCGCCATCGCGCTCGCCAACGACCCCGACATCGTGATCGCCGACGAGCCGACGACGGCGCTCGACGTCACGGTCCAGGCCCAGATCCTCGACGTGCTGCGTTCGCTGCAGGAGAGCCGGGCGCTCACGGTGCTCCTGATCACGCACGACCTCGGCGTCGTCGCAGGGCTCGCCGACCGGGTGCATGTCATGTATGCCGGCGAGCTCGTCGAGTCGGCGCCCGCAGTCGACGCCTTTCATCGCCCACAACACCCGTACACGTCGGCCCTGCTGGAGTCACTGCCGCGCCTCGACCGACCCGAGCGGGAGCTGGTGCCGATCGGTGGCGCTCCGCCGGCGCTCCTCAGCGATCCGGTCGGTTGTGCGTTCGCGCCGAGATGCCGGTACGCGGTCGAGTCTTGCGAAGTGACGCATCCCGCTCGGCACGACCTGGGTCCGACGCGCGTCGTGTGCGACGTGCTGCCGATCAAGAAGGCGCTCGCTCCTGAAGGTTCTCCGTGAGCGACGCCCCGCTGCTGTCAGTTCGCGACCTCGTCAAGGAGTTCATCATGCGGCGCACGTCGTGGCGCGGCCTGCCGTCGATCGTGCAGGCGGTGTCGGGCGTGTCGTTCGACATACAGCGCGGCGAGGTGCTGTCGATCGTCGGCGAGTCCGGTTGTGGCAAGAGCACGACAGCGCGCTGCGTCACCCGTCTGACGGAACCGACGTCTGGTGCCGTGACGTTCGACGGCGTCGAGTTGACAACCTTGTCGGCGGGTGACCTGCGCTCGGCACGGCGCCGCTTCCAGATGGTGTTCCAGGACCCCGCTGCGTCGCTCAACCCACGGATGACGGTCGGCGACATCATCGGCGAGCCACTGCTCGTACACGGCGTCGATGCCGCCCGTCGCAAGGAGCGGGTCGACGAGCTGCTCGGCCTCGTCCAGCTCGGCACGGTCGCCGCCGATCGACACCCGCACCAGTTCTCCGGCGGCCAGCGGCAACGGATCGGCATCGCCAGGGCGCTCGCGCTCGAACCCGATCTCGTCGTGCTCGACGAGCCCGTGTCGGCGCTCGACGTCAGCATCCAGGCCGAGATCATCCGGCTGCTTCAGCGCCTCCGCGACGAACTGGGACTCGCCTATCTGTTCATCGCCCACGACCTATCGGTCGTCCGCCACCTGAGCGACCGTGTTGCGGTGATGTACCTCGGCAAGATCGTCGAGATCGCACCGGTCGCCGACCTGTTCCAGCGACCGGCCCACCCGTACACCGGGGCGCTGCTCTCGGCGGCGCCGATCCCCGACCCGCTGATCGAACGCGATCGCAAGCGGATCGTGCTCGAAGGCGACCCGCCGACTCCGATCAATCCGCCGTCGGGCTGTCGCTTCCGGACGCGGTGCTGGCGCGCCGACGCGCTGTGCGCGGACGTCGAGCCCCCATTGGCAGAGCTCGAAGGTGGGCATGCAGTCGCATGTCACCACGATCTGTGGGCAACACCGCAACCGGTCACCATCTCGCCGGATCTGAGCACCACCCCGTGACGCGGCTCAGCATCCGGCGCGCCGGGTAGATCACGGCTCGTGACCGACGACGAACGCGCCGCCCTCGAATCCGAACTTGCCGACGTCGAGCTCCAGATCGAACGGATCCGCAACGAGGTTCGCTCGCTGACCGACGATCTGCGCGAGCCGGATGAGGCCGGGTCCTCCACCATCGCCATCGAGCAGCTGACGCTCGTCGAGAGCCTCGAGCGGCGGCGGGCCGAGCTACGAGCTGAGCTGTCGGGAACCGATGTCAGGGACGAGATCGACATTCCGGGCGTTCGCGAGGACTCAACGGCTCCGCGTGGCGACCAGTTGACCGAGGCGATCGACGTCGACGATCCCGTGGAGGCGCTCGAGGTGGGCGCGCTGTCGGCGGCCGTCGAGGACAACCAGAACAGCGACATGACCGAGCTCGCTGATCGTGCTGCGCCTCCTGCTCCAGAGGAATTGTTCGCGCAGGCAGCACGCACGCCCGCCGACGTCGACCATATGGAGGTCGGCCTGCCGCCGGGCGTCGACCTCGACGCGCTGGAGGAGGCATCGCTCGAGCAACTGATCGAGGCCGAGTTCGCGGCGGTGGACGAAGCCGATCCCGAGACGGCGGCGATCATCCGCGACGAGATCGACCGCCGCCGGTAAAGGTGTCCGGAGACCCCGCGGATTGGTGTCTGGCTCGCCGAGCCGTGGGCTGCCAAACCGCAAGAAAGCCGCGTGCCTGACACCGGGCGACGCGTCGAGGCGACGTAGCGGCGAGCGCACGCGCTCGAATTGGCCGGTGGCCCGGTCTGCTAATGAGGGGCGGTGAGAATCGCCATCTCGACCGGAGGCGGTGACGCACCCGGACTCAACGCCGTCATCCGCGCCGCGACGGTGTCCGCCGCGCGCAGGGGTTGGGAGACGATCGGCATCCGTGACGGGTTCAACGGGCTGATGTTCCCGGAGCTGTACCCGACCGGTGGAACGATCGAGCTCACGAGAGACCTCGTGCGCGGCATCGGCCACCTCGGCGGCACGATCCTGGGCAGCACGAACCGCGGCAATCCGACCGCCTTCCCAGTGCAACAGGACGACGGAACATGGGCCACCGTCGACCGCACCGACGAGCTCGTCGCCCTCTTCCGCGACGCCGGCATCGACGCGCTGATCACGATCGGCGGCGACGGCTCGCTGTCGATCGCGCGGAGGCTCTCCGACGCTGGGATGCGGGTGATCGGCGTTCCGAAGACGATCGACAACGACCTCGACAAGACGGACGCCACATTCGGATTCGACACCGCAGTGGAGGTTGCGACGGAGAGCATCGACCGGCTGTTCACAACGGCAACGTCCCACAGTCGGGTTTTCGTCGTGGAGTTGATGGGTCGATACGCCGGTTGGATCGCCCTCAACGCGGGCGTCGCCGCCGGCGCGCACGCGATCCTCATCCCAGAGATCCCCTTTGTGCTCGAGCCGGTAGCCGAGATGATCGCCCGGCGCGAGGCGCGCGGGGCGCGGTTCGCAATCGTCGTGGTCGCAGAGGGGGCGACGCCCAAGGACGGGGAGCGCTCGATCGTCGGCAGGCCACACGACCAGGCGGAACGCCTGGGGGGAATCGGCGCGCTCGTGGCGGCGGAGCTCGAGCGGCTCACCGGCAAGGAGGCGCGGACCGTGGTCCTCGGTCACCTGCTGCGTGGTGGCACGCCGACGTCGCTCGACCGCCTCCTCGGCACACGGTTCGGGGCCGCCGCGGTGAGAGGCCTGGAGGAGGGTCACCGCGGCGTGATGGTCGCGCTCGACCCGCCACACGTGAACTTCGTGCCGCTGGTGTCGGCGATCAACAAGCTTCGCACGGTCCCGATCGACTGCGACACGATCGTCACGGCCAAGGATCTCGGGATCAGCTTCGGCGACTGACGAACGCCTAGCCGCGCCGGACCGTGACCGGCCGATCGCCGAGCGCAATCGCCCAGCCCGTGCTGTCGACGGCGATCGGCCACGATCCACCGACGCGACGGACGACATCGGTGATCCGGTGCCAGCGTCCTCCGTAGTCGACGACGTCGCCGGCACGAAGCTGGTTGGCGCTGATGCTCAGGGTGTTGCTCATGACGGGCCTCCTCGACTCGTTGGGATGGTCCCATCGTGCGCCTTCGGGGCGTTGCGGTCGTCCGTCCGCAGCGCATTTGTCGAGGCGGTCAGGTAGCCGAAAGATGTACGCGCGGATCCGTCGTTGGGACGATGACGGGCGTCCGGCGGCGCGCTCGCCCGTGCCCGGGCTTACCCCGCTACTGGGCGGCGACCTGGTTGAGCGCTTCCGACGTCGCCTTCAGCGCCTCCACGGCGCGGTCGGCCTGCTCGAAGCAGCCGCCGACTGAATCACCCCACTGGTTCGCCGTGTCCATGTGACCGAGCGCAGTGTCGTAGTGCTCACCGGACTGCTCGTCTGCGCCGCGGTGCTCGGCGGACGTCGAGTGGGTGTTCTGGTGCATGTCACGCATATCGGTGCGCATCTGTTCGACGTCCTGGCGCGGCACGCGCTTGACGTCGCCCGCCTTGGTGGACAACTGGTCGAGCTGGTTCGAGGTCTCCGAGGCGCGCTGGCGATGGTCTCGCAAGCTGGCTTTCTTCTCGTCGTCCTCGCCGTCGCGCTCACCCGTGACGTTCTGCATGCTCCCGTGCGCATTGCGGAGGGAGTCGGCAAAGCCGCTCGTATCCATGTCGTTGATGGCGCCCAGCGTCTGGGCTGCGTAGTCGACGTTCTCTGCAGCGCTCTGCCACGCCTGGTGCTTCTCGGTGTTCGGGTCGTTCTGGGCCGCTTCGTTGTAGCTCTGCGCCAGCTGCTGGAAGTGGTCCTTCCACTGCGTGATCTCCTCGAGCGACCCCTGTTGCGCGGTCCGCTCGAAGTCACTGAAGTACTGGTCGAACTCCTGCTTGCTCTGTTGCCGGTACTGCGCGTACTGCGCTTCGTGTTCAGCAGTCCCTGTATCGCTCATCGCGCCCACCCTTCGTGATTAGGGAATGAGTGTCACGGTACGAAGCACGCGTCAGCCGGACAAGGTCTGAAGGTGCACACAATCGCGCGGCGACGAACTGAGACCGCGAAGCGGTCACCAGGTTCACCGCATTCGTGCAACGAACATCACGGCTTCTGGCGGCGCGTCGCGCCGGATCGACTCGATCGTTTGATTGAGAACGTCGAGTCTGATCGTCGCCAGCACCGGTTCGAACAGAGGCCACACGGCGGTCGCGATCACCCAAGCGATAATGCCGTGGGGACGTAACCACGCCATCAATTCCGGAACGGCTCCCGGGCCGACGTGTCCGGTCGTGAACGTGCCGGCGCTCACCGACGCTGCGTAGGCCGCGTTCGAACCGTGGGGCGGGGCATTCAGGTCTGCGACCGTGAGATGGCGATAAGCCCCGGTGCGGGCGGCGACGCTGATCATCTCTGGTGAAAGGTCGACGCCGTCGATCGTCGTCACCCCAAGTTGAGACAGTCGCTGGCCGACGGCACCCGTGCCACAACCGAGGTCGACAACCGGGTCCGTCGTATCCGCAAGGACGCCGGCGAGCAGCTCTGCGATCCGGGCGCTCCCGGTGAAACCCAACCCGCTGAAGACGTCATCGTCGTACGTCGGTGCCCATTCGGCGTAGAGCCGGGCGGCCTCGTCCACATTCGAGATCGACCGGGCGCGATCGAGCGGGTCGGACATGTGCTCGTCACCCTGCCACACAGCAGCTCGTCATCCACGAATCGCGGATTCGCCGCCCGCATCCTTGCGTGAACCTCGGCCGCCATCAACAACATACCGCGAGGGAGGGGGATTGCTGCAAGGACCTCCGATGTGCTCTCAATGCTCGGCGGCGGTTGACCGGAGCGACGCCGGAGGAATCGGGGGCCAATGTCGAAACGGGGTACGACACGGCGGATGCCGGACCACGCGGTGGTGATCGCGGGAGGAGGTCCGACGGGGTTGATGTTGGCCGGCGAGTTGGCGCTCGCCGGGGTCGACGCCCTCATCGTCGAACGCCGCGCCAACCAGCATGTCGACGGGTCGCGCGCCGGAGGTCTTCACGCACGCACCATCGAGGTACTCGATCAGCGCGGCATCGCGGATCGGTTCCTGTTGCGGGGCGAGGCCATGCAGGTCCAGGGTTTTGCCGGCATCCCGTTGGACATCAGCGACTTCCCGACGCGCCACAACTACGGGCTCGCGCTGTGGCAGAGCGAGTTCGAGCCGATCCTCGCGGACTGGGTCGGTGAGCTCGGGATTCCAATCATTCGTGAGCGCGAGGTCGTGGGCTTCGTTCAAGACGACACTGGCGTCGACGTCGAGCTGTCTGGGGACACGTCGGTACGAGCGCAGTACCTCGTCGGCTGCGACGGAGGACGCAGCGTGATCCGCAAGGCGGCCGGCATCGACTTCGTGGGGTCGGATCCGTCGACGAGCTGGATGATCGCCCAGGTGGAGATGGACGAGGAGCCTGAGTTCGGGTTCCGTCGCGACAGCGTCGGCCAGCACGCCATCGGTCGCAGGAAGGAAGGGCAGCCGATTGGGGTGGTGCTCACCGAACGGCAGCTCGAACACAACGGTAACCCGACCATAAACGAGCTCCGCGAGGCGC
>DASQTR010000508.1:0-11874 GCA_035641795.1 Ilumatobacter sp. | reverse complement strand
GCGGTGGCGTCCGCTGGTCGCCGCCGCGCTGGCCGTCGTGTTGATGTTCGTCGTTCACGCCGGCCCCGTTTACGACCTGGCGTTGCGGCACCAACTCGCACACGACGTGCAACATGTGCTGTTCGTCCTCGCCGGTGTGCTGTTCTGGGTCGGCGCACTCGGCGCCAGGGCGCGCCACGGGCCGGCGCGTGTGGTGGCGGCATTGACGGCGGCCACGGGACTCACGCTGCTCAGCGTGTGGATCCTCCTGCTCGATACGCCGTTGTCGGACGAGTACGTCGACCGCCGCGGCTACGCCAGCGCCTTGCGCGACCAGCGCATGGGCGCAGGGCTGATGTGGGTCGGCATGATCGCGCTGACGATGCCGCTATTGATCCTCGCCGTCTGGCGTTGGGCAGCAGCCGAACAGCGCACCGCCGAGCGCCACGAACAACTGACGCAAACCTCCGGTGTCTGACGCCCTCCGGGTGTCTGATACCACGTCAGTGGTGTCTGACACGGAGCGTCGTGCATGTTGCGCTCACCAGCGGATGTAACTCGCCAGCTCGACGTCACCAGTAGGTCTCGACCGGCCGCACCTCGATCGCCCCGCCGTGGCGTGCGGCTGGGATGGTGGCGGCGAGCTCGATCGCCGCCGCTTCGTCGTCGGCCTCGAGCACGAGGTAGCCGCCGATCGCTCCACCGGGGCCCATGAACGGTCCGTCGCTAATGATCGCCCGGCCGTTCTCGACCCGCACGGTCTTGGCGTGGGCGGGCAGGCCGAGCGGGAGGCCGGGCGAGACCGCCGGATTCTCGTTGACCGCGGCGTAGTCGGCGTAGATCCGCTGCTGCTCCTCGGCTGCCAACGCCTCCCAGGCGTCGGTGTTCGGCAGCGGCGTCGTGCCTTGGTAGATCAACAGCACGTACTGCATGTGTCTGCTCCTTCTAGTCGTTCACATGAATGGCGAGCGGGGCGTCGCAACGTTGACACCTCCGAGCAGGACAGTGTGACGTTCCCCACCGTGCTTGCCGGCACCGGGGATGAGAAACTGGCGCCGTGGTCACGTGTGATCGTGGGGACGTCCGCAGCATCGCTGCCGAGCCCGCGATCCGAGTCCGAGCGCTCGGCGAGCTTCAGATAGTCCGAGACGGAGTCGTGTCGCAGATCGGGTCGGCGCGAGCGCGATCGCTGCTGGGATTCCTCGTCCTTCACGCAGGGGAGTCGTGCACGCGCCAACGCCTCGCGTACCTGCTCTGGCCGGATTCAGGTGAAGCGCAGGCACGCACGAATCTGCGCAATCTCCTGCACGTGGTGCGTAACGCGGTTCCCGCCGCAGAGCTATGCCTCGAGGTGACCGCCAGCTCATTGCGGTGGCGCATCGAACCGCAATGGAACATCGACGTGGTCGCTCTCAGAAGCGCCGCCGAACACGCCGATCAGGGGGAGCGCGGGTCAGACGCCGAGCTGGCCGCTCTGCGCGAGGTTGCACGCCTGTACACCGGCGACCTGCTGGAGGACTGCTACGACGAGTGGGTGCTCACCGAGCGCGAGCGGCTCCGCGATCGTGTGGTGGCTCTGCACCGCCGGCTGGCCGACTCGCTGTCGCAACGCCAGCAGCACGACGAGGCCCTACGCGTCAGCCGCGAGGTCACCCGACTCGACCCGTTCGAGGAGGAGGGCTATCGACTGAGGATGCGTATGCACGCCGCCGCCGGCGACCGCGCCGGCGCCATGCGCGTGTACCACGAATGCGCGGCGGTGCTCGTGCAAGAGCTGGGCGTCGAGCCGTCGGGGCCTACGCGCCGCCTCTACATCGACCTGACGCGGGCCGACAAAGGCCTCGACGACGTCGATCAGACGGCACCACTCACCTCCGGGTTCGTCGGTCGCGTCGCCGAGCTCGAACGCATGCAAGCGTGCTGGCGCGACGCCCAGGATGGACGTCCGCAGCTCCTGCTGGTGACGGGAGAAGCCGGCATCGGAAAGACACGCTTGGCAGACGAGCTGGCAGCGTGGGCCGCGCACCGTGGCGTGACGGTGGCCCACGCCCGTTCTTATGCCGCCGAAGGCGACCTCGGATTCGGCGTGGTTGCCTCCTGGCTGCGCAACGCCGAGGTCCTCGCCCGGCTGCGGCATTCCCAAGTGGCTGATTGCGCGGAGCTGTCCAGAATCGTGCCAGAGCTCGGCGAGCCGGGAGCCCCACCACAACGGTCGGTGGCAGAGCTCGACACGCTGCGCTTGTTCGACGCCGCGGCGCTGGCTCTGACGTCGCGACACGAGCCGTTGCTGCTCGTCGTGGACGACGCCCAGTGGAGCGACGCGCCGAGCCTCCAGTTCGTCCATTACCTCATGCGACGTGAGGCGACCAGCGCCCTGCTCGTCGTCGCCACGGTGCGCCGCGAGGATCTCGGGCCGCACCACCCGCTGGTATCGCTCGTCGACGCGCTGACGATCGCCGACACACTGACCGAGGTCGCGCTCGGCCGACTCAGCCCTGCCGAGACACATGCGCTGGCGAGTGACCTAACGGGATCGGAGATGGAGGAACAAGCGGCCGACGCCCTGTACGCCGAGACCGAGGGCAATCCGCTCTTCGTCGTGGAAACGGCGCGAGCTCGGTCGACGGCGAGTAGCTCCGCGAGATCGATGACACCCAGGCTGCGGGCGGTGATCGACTCCCGCCTTGCGCAGATGAATGGATCGGCGCGGCGCGTGCTCGAAGTGGCCGCCACCATCGGGCGCTCGTTCACGCCGCAGCTACTTGCCGCGGCGGGGCGTTTGGACGACGACACGATCGTCGAAGGTCTCGACGAATTGTGGCGGCGCGGTCTGGTGCGTGAGCACGGCGTCGACGCATACGACTTCAGCCACGGCAAAATTCGCGAAGCCGCCTACGAGGCACTGAGACCGGCCACCCGGCAGCGAACGCATCTCGACGTGGCGCGCGCGCTCGTCGACCTGAATCGGACTGATACCGCGTCGGTGAGTGGACAGGTGGCGATCAACTTCGACCGTGCAGGGCGTGGCGCGGACGCGATCGACTGGTATGAACGTGCGGCGCGGGAGGCGCTCGTGCGATCGGCCTACGGCGAAGCCGTGCGCTTCCTCGAACGTGCTCACACGCTCACTGTTGCGCTCGGTTCGGAAGGTCCCCGCCGCGAGCTCCAGGTCCTGTCGATGCTGTCGGCCGCGATCGCGGCCGACGACAGCTACGCCTCGCCGCACCAGCTCCGCGTGCAAGAAAGGGCGATAGCAGTCGCGAAGCTGCTGAAGGTCGATCTCGATCCGACGCTGCTGCGTTCGCTGGTCATGACGAATCTCTGTGGCGACCGATTCGAGGAGGCGCGTACGGCAGCCGATCGCCTGCGCCGCTCGGCCACCGAAGATGGCGACGAAGGTCTGGCGGTCGAAAGCGAGTACTTGCTCGGCATCAGCGCGTTCTGGGCGTGCGATGTCCGGTCGGCGCGCGACCATTTCGAGACGGTCGTCGAGCGTTTCCGTGGGGACGATCGGCTGGGCCATGCGGTCCGGTTCGCGCACGATCCTCGAATCGTGTGTGCAAGCAGACTGGCCAACACGCTTTGGTTTCTGGGTGACACGCTCAGCGCAGTCGCCATGCGCGAGCGCGCGTTGGCACTCGCGAGGGACACACCGCACCCGTACAGCGCGGACGTTGCGAAGGTGTTCGCGGCGGTACTGGCGGTGGATCTCGGCGACGTCGACGACATCAGGGCGCGCGCCGCCGAGCTCAGCGCCGGCCGCGAGAGGTCATGGGTGTTCGACGTCAACGCCGAAGCGATGAACGGTCTGGTCGGGGTGTTGGACGGCCGCGCTACTGAAGGGATCGCCCGCATCGAGGGCGCGATCGAGTCGCTCGGTCCGTCCAGCCCCGCACCCGGAGCCATCTCGACGTTGACCCGCGTTCTCGTCGCCGCACTGGAGTTCGCGAACGATCCCGCCGCCGGACTGACGGTGGCCGATCGCGCGCTGCGACTACCAGGAACTCGCCTGTGGGAGGCAGAGATCCGACGCGCCCGCGCCGAGTTTCGTGCCCGGTCGGGCCACCCTTGGCCAGAGGTCGAGGCTGACTTGGCGACGGCCGCCCGATTCGCCGAGGCGCATGCGCACCACGGGCCCAGGCAGCGGATTGCGGCGACCCGGTCACGGCTGCTCGCCGACGAGCGCCACTGAAACGCTGCCTCAAACGATTCTCGAACGGCTCGACCGCCACGATCGCGTCATGCGAGCAGGCGAGGTCGACATGGCCAGGGTCTTCGTCGTACGGCTGAGCACCGGCGGCGTGACCGGGGCGCTCCGGGGGCACGTACGCGACGGGTTCACAGGGGCGTACCGGGCATTCACCGCCTGGAACGAGTTGACCGCCTTCCTCGCAGATCAGCTCGATCAGGAGCGTCCACCGGACAACAAGGAGAAACCATGACCCGCTCTCATGACGTGATCGTCGTCGGCGCTCGGTGCGCCGGCGCCCCGACCGCAATGCTGCTCGCCCGCGAGGGCTACGACGTGCTGCTCGTGGACCGCGCTACGTTCCCGAGTGACACGTTGTCGACACTTGTGATCCATGCGACCGGAGTGTCGGCACTCCGGCGTTGGGGTGTGCTGGACGCCGTGACAGCGACCGGCTGCCCGCCAATCGACACCTACACCTTCGACTTTGGACCGTTCGTCATCTCCGGCACTCCACGCCCGATCGACGGCCTGTCGACTGCGTATGCCCCGCGGCGAACGGTGCTCGACTCGATCCTGATCGACGCCGCCGCGGCGGCAGGCGTCGACGTCCGCACCGGCTACACGGTCGAGGAGGTCGTGATCGAAGGGGGCACGGTCACGGGAGTCCGCGGCCACCGCGACGGCGAACGCTCGAACACCGAGCACGCCGCTGTCGTCGTCGGCGCCGACGGCTGGAACTCGGTCGTCGCGCGAGCGGTCCGAGCAACGCAGTACAACACCAAGCCGGTGCTCGAGAACGCCTTCTACACGTTCTGGCGTGGCCTACCCGTCGACGGCTTCCGCACGATGATTCGAGGCGACCGCGGCATCGCCGCGATTCCGACCAACGACGACCTTACGTTGGTTCTCGTCGGCTGCCCGTTCGCCCAGGCGGCGGAGTTCCGGAGCGACGTCGAGGGCAACTACATGCGCGCTTTCGACCTCGTCCCGGAGTTCGCGGATCGGATCAAAGCGGCGAGGCGCGTCGAGCGCTTCACCGGCGGCGGTGTGCCCAACTTCTTTCGGACGCCGTTCGGGCCCGGGTGGGCGCTCGTCGGCGACGCCGGCTACACCAAGGACCCGATCACGGCGCAAGGGATCAGCGACGCCTTCCGCAATGCCGAGCGCTGTGCCCATGCCCTCGACCAGACATTCTCCGGCGAACGCACATTCGAGGCGGCGATGTCGCAGTATCAACAGGAGCGCGACGCCGCGGCGCTGCCGATCTACGAGTTCACCACGCAGCTCGCCACGCTCGAGCCGCCACCGCCGGAGATGCAGGCGCTGCTGGCGGCGACGGCGCGTAGCCAGCACGCGATGGACGCCTTCGTGAGCGTGACCGCGGGTGCGCTGTCGCCGGTCGAGTTCATGGATCCCGAGAACATCGCCGGAATCATGAGCGCCGCCGCAGGCGCCTGACCGCTCGGCCGGGGGCGACGGGCGGCGGCGTTGGCGCTCCACACAACCGATCCAGCAGCTCGACGAACTCCATAAATCGAGAAATTCGTACGAATTCTTGGGCTCGCTCCTCCATCTGTCCGTGAGGAAGACAAGCGCCACCAATCCAGACAGCAGCCGAGCGAGCGGAGGTCTTCGCCCGCGAGGAGCCTTCATGGCACTCGATCGCAAACCGGAGATCGTCGACGACATAGATCGCCACGCGACAGGTCCGCTCGCGGTGAGCCTTCGCTGGGGGCTCGGATGGACGGTCGTCATCGCCACACTCGGCGCAGCGCCCGGCTGCGTCACGGCCACACCAGTCGACGATCCAGTCGAGATCGACGACCCGTACTCCGCATGCGTCACCGCGCTGGACGACATGCCCGACGCGGTCAACCAGCACATCGACCCCTGCCGGGCGGTCGCAGCGGCGACCGCCGCCGGGCGCTGACCGTTCTCCCCCAGCAAGTGGCGGAGCCCTGGTGGGTCGTCCGGACCACCAGGGCTTCGCCGTGTTGGGGTGCCTGGGTACGTTGACACCATCGCTGAGTGGGTCTTGCACGTCGATCTCGACCAGTTCCTCGCCGCCGTCGAGGTCCGCCGCCGGCCGGAGCTGGCCGGTCGGCCGGTGATCGTCGGCGGTGACGGCGACCCGGGCCGGCGGCGCCAGGTGGTCGCCACGGCATCGTACGAGGCTCGCGCTTTCGGCGTTCGCTCCGGGATGCCGCTGGCGACTGCCGCGCGCAAGTGCCCGGATGCGGTGTTCCTGGCGCACGATCGGCCTGCTTACGACGAGGCCTCGGCGGCGGTGATGGCGACACTGCGAACGTTTCCGGTCGTCGTCGAGGTGTGGGGATGGGACGAGGCGTTCCTCGGGGCCACGACCGACGACCCAGAAGCGCTCGCCACCGACATCAAGGCCCGCGTGTTGGACGAGACCTCACTCACGTGCGCGGTCGGAATCGGCGACTCACGCCTGACCGCCAAGACCGCGACCGGCTTCGCCAAGCCCGGCGGCACCGCTCGCCTCACTCGCTCACGCTGGTTCGACGTGATGGGCGAGCGTCCGGTGACGTCGATCTGGGGCATCGGCCCCCGCACCGCCGACCGCCTGGAGCAACTCGGCGTGCGGACGGTACGCGAGCTGGCGGCGGCCGATCTCGCCCAGCTGCGCAGCACGTTCGGACCGGCGGTGGGCGGTCACCTCAAGGTGCTGGGACTGGGCGGCGGGGACGAGCCGATCGTCGACGAGCCGTGGGTGGCGCGCTCGCGCAGTCACGAGCAGACGTTCGAACGCGATGTCGCCGCGCCGGAAGAGATCGAGGCGCACGTCGCGCGGATGGCGAAGGCAGTCACCGGTGAGGTAGCGGCGGAGGGTCGAGTCGTCACCCACGTCGCCGTCAAGCTGCGCACGTCGACATTCTTCACGCGCACCAAGATCGGCAAGCTTCCGGAGCCGACGACCGACCCTGACGCCGTCGCCGCCCACGCACGCGTCGTGTTGTCCCGGTTCCAGCTCGGCCGACCACTGCGTCTGATCGGCGTCCGGGTCATGCTCGACATGAACGTCGATCCGTAAGGCAGACCCTGTCTCGGGTCGGCGCTCGGAAACGCCCGGGTTGCGGATCGTCCTCGGGCGCGGTGCAAGCTGATGACGTCGATCAGCGAGGCGCCCGGGCGCCGACCAACGGAGTGCGTCCATGACCGAAAGCCCCCACGAGCACGTCGATGTCCTGATCGTCGGCGCCGGCATCTCGGGGATCGGCGCAGCCGTCCATCTCACCCGGCGTCTGCCCGGCACGACGTTCGCTGTGTTGGAGGCCAAACCGAGCTTCGGGGGTACGTGGATCACGCACACGTACCCGGGCATCCGCTCCGACAGCGACTTGCACACGTTCGGCTACGGGTTCAAGCCATGGCGCGGCAAGCCGATCGCAAAGGCAGAGGAGATCCTCGCCTACATGGGCGAGGTGATCGACGACAACGACCTCGCCGAGCACATCCGCTACAACCACACGATTGCGGCAGCGGAGTGGTCGAGTGCGCAGCGATCCTGGACGATCACCGGCACCGACTCGTCGTCTGGTGAGCCGTTCACCATCACCGCCCGCTTTCTCTACATGTGCCAGGGCTATTACCGGCACTCCGAGGGTCACCAGCCGACGTGGCCGGGCATGGAGCGTTTCCGCGGGTTGATCATCCACCCGCAGAACTGGCCCGACGATCTCGACTACGCCGGCAAGAAGGTGGCCGTCATCGGGTCGGGCGCCACTGCGGCGACGCTGATACCGGCGATGGCGCCCGACGTTGAGCGGATCACGATGGTGCAGCGCTCGCCGACGTACTTCCGGTCGGGTCGCAACGTGAACGAGATCGCCGAATTGTTGCGCGAGGTCGGCACGCCCGAGGAATGGACCCACGAGATCGTGCGGCGGCGGATGCTGTTCGAGTCGACGGTGTTCACCGATCGCTGCTTCAGCGAGCCGGAGGTGACACGCGCCGAACTGTTGGAGGGCGTTCGCAGCCGCCTGGCACCGGAAAACCAACACCTCGTCGAGGAGGCATTCAGCCCTCGGTATCTGCCGTGGCGAGAGCGGATCGCGTTCGTTCCCGACGGCGATCTGTTCGAAGCGATCAACAGCGGCAAGGCCACCGTCGCGACGGGCGAGATCGCGGCGTTCACCGCGACCGGACTCGAGCTCACCGACGGCCGCCACATCGACGCCGACATCGTCATCACCGCCACCGGTTTCGAGATGAACGTGCTCGGCGACATCGCCTTCACCATCGACCAGCGGCCGCTCGACTTCCACGCCACGGTCACCTACCTCGGTGCGATGTTCACCGGCATACCGAACATGGTGTGGGTGTTCGGCTACTTCCGTGCCGCCTGGACCCTGCGTGCCGACATGATCGCCGAGTTCGTGTGCCGGTTGCTCGCGCACATGGACAGCAAGGGCGCCGAGGTCGTGGTCCCTCGGCTCCGACCCGGCGAAGAGAACATGCCGCTGCGCCCGTGGGTGGATCCGGCGAACTTCAATCCCGGGTATGTGCGGCGGGGTCTGCACCTGCTTCCGCAACAGGGCGATCACGCGCCCTGGTTGCATTCGCAGGACTACTGGCGCGAGAAGGACTGGTTCCCGAGCGTCGACCTCGACGACGGCGCGCTCATGTTCGAGTAGCGCCTGCGCAACGAACCCGCGAGAAAGCGCAAGGAGCCCATCGGCGTCTCGCCGATGGGCTCCTTCGCGCGCGGGTTCGTTCAGGTCACTCGAAGCACAGATCGCGGAGATCAGCGACGTTGTCCTGGATCACCTCGGTCGGTGGCACGACGATCAACGAGGGAACCTCGGGCTCCACGAGATCGGAGAAGCCGCGGCCCTGCGCGATGAGGCGTGCCATGTTCACAGCCGAGCCGGCCATCGTCGGGCTGTACAGGTACGTCGCTCCGTAGAGGCCGCCCTCCTCGATGCGGTCGAACGCCGCGCACGATCCGCCGGCGCCCGTCAGGAACATCTCGTCCTCGCGGCCGGCGTTCTCGATCGCCGCCACGACACCTTCGGCCATGTCGTCGTCGTGCGTGTACACGGCGGCGATGTCGTCGTTGGCCTGGAGGATCGCCTCCATGACCTGCAGGCCGAGATCCGGCCGGAAGTCGGCGGGCTGTTGCGCGACGATGGTGATGCCGTCACCGCACAGCTCCTCGATCTTGTCCGCGAATCCCTGCGACCGGTCGGTGGTCACCGAGATGCCGGCGATCCCCTGGATCTCGACGACGTTGCCGGCGCAGTCGAGACGTCCGGCGATGTACGTCGCGGCCTTGACCCCGATGTCGTAGTTGTCGCCGAGGATCGTCGCCCGCGCTGCATCGGGGCTGTCGAACAACCGGTCGACGTTGATGACCGGAATGCCGGCCGCCATCGCCGCTTCCGCCACCGGCGTCAACTGGGCGCCGTCGTACGGCAGTACCACGAGCGCGTCGGGACGCTCGTTGATCACGGTCTGGATCTGCGACGCCTGGCTGTCGGCATCGGCGGCCTCGAGCAGGCGGAACTCCACGTCGTCGAACTGGTCGGCCGCCTCTTGCGCCTTGGCGGCGATCTGGCCGAGCCAGCCGTGGTCGGTTGGCGGCACGCTGGCGACGATCGAGACCGTCTCACCGGTTCCGGCACTCGTCGCCTCGACTGTGTCGACCGCGGTCTCGGTGGTGCCGCCGGTGTCCTCGGCGTCGCCGGTCTGCTCCGCCTCACCGGCGGTTGCGGTGGTGTCGTCCGCGGTGGCGTCCGCGTCGTCGTCCGCGGTCGCGGTCGCCTCCGCCTGCGTCACCGCATCGTCGTCATCGTCGCTACACGCGGAGGCAAGGAGGATGGGTACAACCACGATCGCCGCGAGCTGTCTGATTTTCATGGTGGGTTCCTTTCTGGGTCGTTCGACACGGAGGTCGTTGGGTCCGGGGCAGCCCGGCATCGGGGGTTGGAGAGCGATGGCAAGGCAGGCGAGCGCGCCTCGCTTCGCTGATCGCCCAGTGAAGGGCGGGTTAGATCCGCTCGGGCCGCTGGATCAGCACGGCGGCGAGGATGATCACCCCCTTCACGATCTGCTGCCATTCGGTGGCGAGGTCGAGCTGCGTGAGGAGGTTGAAGATGATCGCGAAGACGATCACGCCCATGAACGTCCCCGTGATCGTTGCTCGTCCACCGGCAAGGCTCGTGCCGCCGATCACGGTGGCGCCGATGGCGTCGAGCTCCAGCAGCTGCCCGGAGATCGGCGACGCACTCGCGAGTCGGCCGCAGAGCAGGATCGTCGCGACGCCCGCGAGCAATCCTGACATGCAGTACACGCTGAACACCGTGCGCCGGACGGGCACACCGGCGATGCGCGCCGCCTCTCGGTTTCCGCCGACCGCAACGACGTGTCGGCCATAGGCGGTGCGGTTGAGCAGCAGCCAGCCGATGACCGTGAGTCCAAGGAAGATCACGACCGACACCGGCTGACCGAGGATCTCACCGGTGCCGAACCAGCGCACCTGGTCGTAGTCGAGCAGGCTGATCGGAGCCGAGTCGCTCAGCTGCAGTGCGAGGCCGCGCGCGATGGCGAGCATCGCCACGGTGGCGATGAACGGCACCACCTTGCCGTACGCGATTGCGGTGGCGTTCACCGCGCCCAGCAGAAGGCCGAATCCCAGCGCGCCGACGAAAAAGAGTGCGACACCGGAATCGACCCACAACCCGCCCACGACGCCGGCGGCGGCCACGATCGACCCGACCGACAGATCGATGCCGGCGGTCGCGATCACGAACGTCATCCCGATCGCCAGCACGCCGACCACGCTCGACTGCGTCAGCATCGCCCGGAAGTTGTCGGTGGTGAGGAACGTGTCGGGTTTGAGGATCGCACCGACGATGATCAGCACGATGATCACGCCGACCAGCGAGAACTCCTGCAGCTTGACGGCAGGAACCGCGAAGTTGCCGATGCGCGTACTGGGGCTTGGCTGGCGTTGTTCGGTCGTGGTCATGACCCCTCCTCGGTGTCCGCGGGTGCGCCCGCTTCCGGCTGCGGTGCCCCGGCGGTCACCATCTGCTGCGTCCCGGGCATCGCGTGCCGCAGAACCTCGAGCTCGTTCGTCGAAGCACCGTCGAGATCGGCGACGAGCTCGCCCTCGCGCATGACGAGAATTCGCGTACACATGCCGAGCAGCTCCTCGATCTCGGACGACACGACGATCACGCCCAGGCCGCGGCCGGCGAGCTCGGCGATGATCCGGTAGAGCTCCGTCTTGGTGGCGACATCGACGCCGCGGGTCGGCTCGTCGAGCAGTAGCACACGGCACTCCTTGAGCAGCCACCTGGCGAGCACGACCTTCTGCTGGTTACCGCCCGAGAGCTCACGCGCCATGCGCCTGCCGTCTGGCGGCTTCGTATGCAGCTCGCGGAGGTGCTGCTCGGCGGCGGCGCGCTCGGCGCGCACGTTCAGTAGACCGCGCTGGAACTGATCGAGGTCTGGAAGCGTGACGTTCTTCGTCAGATCCCACTCCAGGAGGAGCGCCTGTGACTTGCGATCCTCTGGCGCCAGGCCGAGGCCGGCCTCGATCGCCTCGCCCGGTCGTCCAGGTGGCAGGCGTATCCCGTCGACGATCACCTCGCCGGCGTCGCGCCGGTCGACTCCGTACACCGCCCGCAGCAGCTCACTGCGGCCGGCACCCACCAAGCCCGCAATGCCCA
>DASQTR010000507.1:0-5867 GCA_035641795.1 Ilumatobacter sp. | reverse complement strand
GCGTTCGCCGACCTCGGCTACAAGGGCGATGGCCCCGTGCCGGCCCTGCCCGACGACGTGTGGTCGGAGACGACCGCCCGATACATCGACGCCCACGAGCGCATCACCGGATCCCGCTTCGAACCGGGCTCGTATCCGGTCGCCGACCGTCTCATCGACAACCTCACGAAAGCCGGGCTCCTGTGACGTACACCGTCCTTCCCAATCCACAACGCCGGCGTTCCTCGCCGACAATCACCGGAGCCGCCGCGGGAGGCGCCGGCATCAAGGAAGAGTGTGGGGTGATCGGGATCTCGACGCCGCACGGCGAAGGGGTCGCCGAGATGACGTTCTTCGGGTTGTTCGCCTTGCAACATCGCGGGCAGGAGGCGGCGGGGATCGCCGTCAGCGACGGGCAGCGAGCGCGGCTACACAAGGACGAGGGGCTGGTGGCCACCGTCTTCACGCCGTCGGTGCTGGCGCCACTGACCGGCTACCACTCGATCGGCCACACCCGGTATTCGACGACGGGCTCCAACGCCCAGCGGAACATCCAGCCGTTCCTGGTCGAGACCATGCACGGGCCGCTCGCCGTCGCCCACAACGGCAACATCGTCAACGCCACCGCCTTGCGCGACGAGCTGTTGACACGCGGCTTCGGCCTCACCGCGACCAGCGACACGGAGGTCATCGCGCTGATGCTGGCGGCCGCCGGAGGTCGCACGTGGGAGGAGCGGCTCGAGCGCACACTGCCGGCATGGAAAGGCGCGTTCTCGCTCGTCCTGCTGGCGCAGAACCAGGTGATCGCAGTGCGCGACCCGTGGGGTTTTCGCCCGCTCTCGGTCGGGCGCTTGCCGCACGGAGGGTTCGCGGTCGCCAGCGAGACGTGTGCGCTGTCGACGCTGGGATGCGCCGACATCGACGAGATCAAGCCGGGCGAGATCGTGACGCTGCAGGGCGCAGAGGTGCGCCGTCACCAGGCGCTGACGCCGGCCGCCCAGGCGGCGCGCTGCACCTTCGAGTTCGTCTACTTCTCGCGGCCCGACTCTGTATGGGACGGCCACAACGTGCATCACGTCCGCCAGCGGTTGGGTACCGAGCTCGCACGCGAGTCGGGGGTCGACGCCGACGTCGTCATCCCGGTGCCCGACTCCTCGATCCCCGCCGCGATCGGATACTCGGGTGTGTCCGGGATCCCCTTCAACGACGGTCTGATCAAGAACCGCTACATCGGCCGCACGTTCATCGAACCCACCCAGGACATGCGCGAGCGCGGGGTGGCGCTGAAGTTCAACGCCCTCGCCGAAAACCTGGCCGGCAAGCGGGTGGTCATGATCGACGATTCGCTGGTGCGCGGCACGACGGCGGGGCCGCTCGTCAAGCTCGTGCGCGACGCCGGCGCCACCGAAGTACACCTGCGGATCACGTGCCCGCCGATCACCCACGCCTGCCACTTCGGCGTCGACATGGGTCACGACGGTGACCTGATGGCAGCGCGGCTGACGGTCGAGGAGATGCGCGAGCGGATCGGCGCCGACAGCCTCGCCTTCCTCTCGCTGGAGGGAATGATGCGCGCCGTGGGTGCAAGCGAGGGCTACTGCAACGCCTGCTTCACCGGCCGCTACCCGATCGCGGTCGGGGAGGCGCAGGCCAAGCTCAGCTTCGAAGGAGCGCTCGCCTGATGAAGGTACTGGTCATAGGTGCGGGCGGGCGCGAGCACGCCATCGCCTGGGCGTGCGAGCAGCATGGCCACACGGTGCGGATCGCCGCCGAGCTCGGCGCGGTCGGCGCCGCCGACGTCGACCTGGTCATCCCAGGGCCGGAGACCGTGCTCGCCGCAGGCATCGCCGACGAGTGCGCGTTCCGGCGCATCCCGTGCTTCGGCCCGTCGTCGAAGCAGGCGCGGATCGAGTCGTCGAAGGGGTTCAGCCGTGACCTTGCCACGTCGCTCGGCGTGCCGGGACCTCGCTATCGACGATTCGACGAGCTCGACGTCGACGGTGCCCGGGCATGGTGGCGCGAGATCGGCCGGCCGGTCGTCGTCAAGCTCGACGGCCTGGCGGCGGGCAAGGGCGTGATCGTGCCCGCCGACGAGGCCGAGACCGAAGCCGCGATCCGCGCCACCGCCGCGCGGGGCCCGTTCCTGCTCGAAGAACGGCTCACCGGGCCGGAGTTTTCGCTGCTCGCGTTGTGCGACGGTGTGACCGCCGCCGCCCTGCCCCTCGCCCAGGACCACAAGCGGATCGGCGAGGGCGACACCGGACCCAACACCGGCGGCATGGGCGCGTACGCGCCGGCACCCGTCTCCCACGAACCGGCAGAACTCCTACGCCAGTTCGTCAAACCGATCGTCGACTACTTCGCATCGACCGGTCACGCCTACGTCGGGGTGCTGTACGCCGGGTTGATGCTGACGCCCGACGGCCCCCGGCTGGTCGAGTACAACTGCCGGTTCGGCGACCCTGAGACGCAGGCCGTGCTCCCATTGCTGGTTTCCGACCTGGCGGAGGTGGCGTTGGCCTGCACACGCGGCCAGCTCGCATCGATCCCGATCGAGGTTCGCGACGGGGCCGCCTGCACCATCGTCGCGGCGGCTCCGGGCTATCCCGATTCGCCGGCGGTCGGCGCGCCGATCAGGCTGACCGGCTTCGTCACCACCGAGTGGGCGAATTCGTCGACGTCCGAGCCGAACGCGATCCTCTTCCCGTCCGGTGTGCGCGAGGGTCGCACCGCTGCAGGACGCGTGCTCGCCGTCACGGGGATCGGCGCCGATCTGGCGTCGGCGCGGGCGGCCGCGTACCGCGGCATGGACGGCGTCTCGTTCCCGAACATGCAGGTACGCCGCGACATCGGCTGGCGTGCCCCCGGCGCGATGCTCGGTTCGTACGCCGCCACGGGAGTAGACATCTACGAGGGCAACCGAGCGGTCGCCAAGATGAAGCGCTCGGTCGAACGCACGCTCGGTCCCGACGTGCTACGCGGTGTCGGCAGCTTCGGCGGCGTGATCTCGGCCAAGCGGCTGCTGCAGATGGACGATCCCGTGATCGTCGCCTCGACCGACGGCGTCGGGACCAAGGTCGAGCTCGGTGCCCGGCTGCGAATGGTGCGCGGGCTCGGGCACGACATCGTCAACCACTGCATCGACGATGTGCTCGTGCAGTCCGCCCGACCGCTGTTCTTCCTGGACTACATCGCCGCCTCGGTGCTCGACGCCGACCTCGTCGCCGAGCTCGTGGGCGGCATGGCGGAGGCCTGCGAGGCCGCCGGCTGCGCACTGCTCGGCGGCGAGACCGCTGAGATGCCAGGTGTGTACGTACCCGGAGCCTTCGACATCGCTGGCACGCTCGTGGGCATCGCCGAGCGCACGCAGCTGCTCCCGCGTGACGACGTGGCGGCCGGTGATCTGCTGATCGGCGTCGCCTCCAGCGGACCGCACACGAACGGCTTCTCGTTCCTGCGCAAGCTGTTCGACTGGGTGCCGATGGACGTCACGCCCCCGGGCTTCGAGCGGTCGCTCGGCGAGTCGCTGCTGGCACCACACCGCTCGTACCTGCCGGTGCTCGCTTCCGCGATCGATTCGGGGCGCGTGAAAGCCCTGGCCCACATCACCGGCGGCGGTCTGCCGGAGAACCTGCCGCGTGTGCTGCCCGACAGCGTGGACGCCGAGATCGAGCTCGGGTCGTGGCCGCGCGGACCGTTGTTCGAGCTGATCGCAGAGCTCGCGACCGGCGTCGACACGCGCGAGCTGCACCGCATGCTCAACATGGGCGTCGGCATGGTCGTCGTCGTCGCCCCCGTCGACGCCGACGACGTGCGGTCGCTGATTCCCGAAGAGAGCTGGATCATCGGCACGCTCGTGAGCGGCGACGCCAGCCCCCACCGAGTGCACCTGGTGTAGCGACGACCCAGGCTCTGGAGACCCGCGTATTGGTGTCCGACACCACAGACGTGGTGTCGAACATCGTCGGTCACCATCTGATTTTTCGTTCAGTGGCGCACGCTGCCTCATGGCGCCGCGCGTAGCGTCGTCGTATGCAGGCGCCGAATCGTCACGTCACCCGGGTGGTGGTGATGGCGTCCGGCACCGGGAGCAACTTGCAGGCGGTCCTCGACGCGTGCACGGCGGGCGAGCTCCGCGCCGAGGTCGTCGCCGTCGTGTCCGACAACGACAACGCCTATGCGCTGAAGCGCGCCGCCGACGCCGGGGTGCCGTCGGTCCACGTCGGTCGTCACCCAGGCGAGGACCGCGCCGACTACGACTCGCGTCTCGCCGACGTCGTGAGCGGCTTCGGCCCAGACCTCATCGTGCTGGCGGGCTGGATGCGCGTCTTGACCAATGCCTTCCTCGGTTGGTTCCCGAACGAGGTGATCAATCTCCACCCGGCGCTCCCCGGCGAACTCCCGGGGACTCGTGCCGTCGAGCGCGCGTGGCACGAGGCGCTCGCCGGCGAGCGCACCCGCACCGGCGTGATGGTCCATCGCGTCCCGGACGAGGGCATCGACGACGGACCCGTGTTGGCCTCGGTCGAGGTCCCGATCAACCTCGACGACACGTTCGAGTCGCTCCAGGCGCGGATCCACGGCGTCGAGCACCGCCTGCTGGTCGACGCCATCAAGACCTTGATCACGACGAATCCGAACACGAACAACGACGAACTGCCTGACGACACGAAAGCGACATCGACGTGAACGAACACAACGACACCCTCTTCGACCGCTACGAGGCGCTCACCTTCGACGACGTCGTCGTAGTACCCGGCTACTCCGAGACTCTGCCGGACGCGGTCGACACATCGGCCGTGTTCGCCGCCGACATCGTGCTCACGGTGCCGCTGGTCTCGGCGTCGATGGACAAGGTCACCGAGGCGCGGATGGCGATCGCGATGGCCCGCAACGGCGCGATCGGCGTGATCCACCGCAACATGTCGATCGCCGACCAGGCGGCCGAGGTGCAGAAGGTGAAGCGCAGCCAGAGCGGCATGATCACTGACCCCGTGACGCTGCCGAAGACGGCGCGGCTGTTCGAGGCGGAGGAGCTGATGAACCGCTTCAAGTTCTCCGGGGTGCCGATCACCGACGCCGACGGCCGCCTCGTGGGCATCCTCACCAACCGCGACATCCGCTTCTGCGAGGGATCCGACTTCGAGCGGCCGATCGCCGATTTCATGACGGCAGCTCCGCTCCACATCGCTCCCGTCGGAACGTCACTCGACGATGCCAAGGCGATCCTGCAGCGCTTCCGGATCGAGAAACTGCCGCTCGTCGACGAGCACGGGCGGCTTGCCGGGCTGATCACCGTCAAGGACATCCAGAAGCGGCTCGACTTCCCCAACGCTTCGCGCGACAACCGTGGCCGGTTGCGTTGCGCCGCCGCGGTTGGCGTCGGTGACGATGTCGAGGAGCGCGTCCAAGCGCTGGTGGCGATGGCGGTCGACGCCGTCGCGATCGACACCGCCCACGGCCACTCGGCGGGCGTGATCAAGACGATCGAGCGCATCAAGGGTTCGTGGCCGGATCTCCCGGTGACCGCCGGCAACGTCGTCACCGAGGACGGCGTCGAGGCACTCGCGAAGGCCGGCGCGGACGCGGTGAAGGTCGGTGTCGGCGCCGGCTCGATCTGCACGACGCGCATCATCAGCGGCGCCGGGATGCCGCAGCTGTCAGCGATCTATCTTGCGGCGCGACGAGCGCGTCAACTCGACGTGCCGATCATCGCCGACGGTGGCATCACCTACTCCGGCGACATCGTCAAGGCGATCGCCGCCGGCGCCGCGACCGTGATGTTGGGCTCGTTGCTGGCGGGTTCCGAAGAGAGTCCCGGCGAGACCGAACTGTTCGAAGGACGGCGCTTCAAGAGCTATCGCGGCATGGGATCGCTGGGCGCGATG
>DASQTR010000506.1:0-4756 GCA_035641795.1 Ilumatobacter sp. | reverse complement strand
TTGTCTATCGTGTCGAGCCATGCAGCTGGCGGCACTGAGCCTCGATCCCAGGGATCTCCTGGAATCGTTCGGTCCGTGGGCAACCGTCGGGCTCTTTCTCATCATCTTTGCCGAGACCGGGCTGTTGATCGGGTTCTTCCTGCCGGGAGACTCGCTCCTGTTCACCGCCGGCATCCTCGCGTCGCAGGGCGATCTCAACATCGCGGTGATCCTCGTCGGCTGCTTCCTCTCCGCGGTAATCGGTGATCAAGTCGGATACACGATCGGTCAGCGCGCGGGACCCGCGCTGTTTCGCCGTCCCGACTCGAGGATCTTCAAACAGAAGTACGTCGAACGGACCAAGGAGTTCTTCGAGAAGCACGGCCCGAAGACGATTCTCCTGGCGCGCTTCGTTCCGATCGTGCGCACGTTCGCGCCCGTGCT
The DNA here is from genome assembly GCA_035641795.1 of Ilumatobacter sp. GTDB lineage: Bacteria > Actinomycetota > Acidimicrobiia > Acidimicrobiales > Ilumatobacteraceae > Ilumatobacter. Next base: position 4,333 of record DASQTR010000506.1, on the reverse strand, counting down.
CGCCGGCGTGGGTGAGATGAACCGCCGCACGTTCACCACCTACAACGTCGTCGGGGGGCTCGTCTGGGGCGTGGGCGTCACGCTGGCGGGCTACATCCTGGGCGAAGCCGTCGGCGAGGACATCGACAAGTACCTGCTGCCGATCATCGCCGTCATCGTGCTGCTGTCGATCCTGCCGCCGGTGATCGAGGCGCTGAAGCAGCGCCGCCGCACCCGCGCCGCCGCCGCCGTCTCGGCGGCCGAGGCCGAAGCGGAAGCGGCGGAGCTCCATCGGGCCCTCAGCGAGGACTAGCGACTCGGACGCGTTCAAAACGCCGTCTTGACGGCCGCCGCGCGTCCCGGCGTTAGGCCGTGGGCGTCGCCTGCGGTTCGGGCTCGGGCTCGGCGCCCTCGACGATGTCGGCCTCCTCGGCGAAGCCACCCACCTTGCGCTTCGAGAACGCGATCGCGACCAGCACCACGACGAGCGCGGCGCCTGCAATCGTCCAGCGGGCGGGGTCATTGTCGCGCAAGCTGATCACGGCCGGGAGGATCAGGAGCGACACGAGGTTCATGACCTTGATCAGCGGGTTCAGCGCGGGACCGGCGGTGTCCTTGAACGGGTCGCCGACGGTATCGCCGATGACGGCGGCCTTGTGCGTCTCGGAGCCCTTGCCGCCGTAGTGACCGTCCTCGATGTACTTCTTGGCGTTGTCCCATGCACCACCCGACACGGTGAGGAACACGGCCATGAGCTGGCCCGTGAGGATGACCGCGGCGAGGAACGCGCCGAGCGCGAGGTAATTCATCCCGAAGCCGATGATCACGGGAGTCAGCACGGCGAGCAGCGCCGGGGTGGCGAGCTCACGCAGGGACGCGGCGGTGCAGATGTCGACGATCCGGCCGCTGTCGGGCTGCTTGGTCCCGGCCATGATCTTGCCGTCGGAGAACTGTTCGCGGACGTCCTGCACCACCGTCCCCGCGGTGCGGCCGACGGCTCGGATCGCGAGCGCGCTGAACAGGAACGCGATCGACCCGCCGACGAGCAGGCCGATGAAGGTCTCCGGATCGGCCACGTTGATCTGCGTCTGCGCTGCGCCGAAGAGCGCCGAGCCCGTCTCCCGCAGGTTCAGCTCGCTGCCAATGGTCTCGATGAACGACGCGAACAGCGCAACGGCGGCGATGACCGCCGAGCCGATCGCGAACCCCTTGGTGACGGCCTTGGTGGTGTTCCCAACGGCGTCGAGGCTCACCATGATGCGCTCCGGCTCGCCGCCGAACTCGCCCGACATCTCGGCGATGCCGGCGGCGTTGTCGGCGACGGGACCGTAGGTGTCCTCGGAGACGACGACGCCCGTGGTCGCCAGCATGCCCATACCTGTCAGCGCTACGAGATAGAAGGAGAACTCGATGTTGCCGCCCCCGAGGATGATCGCGACGCCAATGGCGACCGAGATCGCCACGATCGCCCAGACGGTCGACTCGAGCCCTGTGCTCGTCCCCGACAGGATGGTCGTGGCCGGTCCGGTCCGAGCCGAGTCGGCGATCTCCTGGACGGGCTCCTTGTCGGTCGAGGTGAAGTGCTCGGTCAGCCGGCTGACCACCTGGGCGAGCACGAGGCCGGCGACGACGGCGCCGAAGACCTTCCAGCCTTCGTTGTCGTGGTCGTTGCCGATGTAGAGCAGGGCGACCGCAAGCGTGCCGACCACGGTCAGGATGCTCGCGGTGAAGAAGCCGCGGTTGATCGGCGCCATCGCGCTGCGGTCGCGGTCGGTTGCCCGGACCGCGAACACGCCGACGATCGAGGCGAGCACGCCGATCGCGCGGGCGGCGAGGGGGAAGATGAGGCCGAGCGCGGGGTTGGCGCCGATCGAGTCGAAGGCGGCGACCCCGAGGATGATCGAGGCGACCAGCGTCACCTCGTAGCTCTCGAACAGGTCGGCGGCCATGCCGGCGCAGTCCCCCACGTTGTCGCCGACGTTGTCGGCGATCGTGGCCGGATTGCGCGGATCGTCCTCGGGGATGCCCTGCTCCACCTTGCCGACGAGGTCGGCGCCGACGTCCGCGGCCTTCGTGAAGATCCCGCCGCCCACCCGCATGAACAACGCGAGCAGCGACCCGCCGAAGCCGAAGCCGATGAGGATGGCGGTCGCCGAGTTCTGGAAGATCATGATGATCACGGTCGCCCCGAGCAGCCCCAAGCCGACCGTGTACATCCCGGCGACGCCGCCGCTCCGGAAGGCGATCTTGAGCGCGGCGGGGAGCGAGCCGGCCTTGGCGGCGGCGGCGGTGCGGACGTTGCCGCGTACGGCGAGGCTCATCCCGATGAACCCCGTCAGGCCGGACATCACGCACCCGGCGATGAACGCCAGCGTGCGGAACAGGCCGGACTGCGCGAACGACAGCGCTTCCGTGCCGTTTGGCTCCACGACCTTGGTGGAGGTCACGAAGACGATCACGGCGACGGGTACGACGATGATGGCGATGGTCTTGAACTGCCGCCGGAGATAGGCCATCGCACCCACCTGGATCGACTTGGCGATGTCGATCATCGTCGGCGTGCCCTCGTCTGCTGCGAGCACCCCCTGGCGGAGCACGAAGCCGATCACGATGGCGAGGATGGCGGTGGCGGCCGAGAGGATCAGCCAGAACCACTCGCCGCCGCGCAGGTTGAACACCTGGTAGCCGCCCTCGGCCGCGAGCGTCACGATCTGAGACATGTGGTCTACGGGCTCCCTTCCCCCCTGGGCCGCTGCCGTCCGGTCGGCGCTCGCCGGCGGGCAGGTTACTGCGCGTCCCCGGCCCGGGACTCCTCGTGGAGGTGGTACGGCAGGGACGTGACCACCGTGCCCTTCCGGAACAGCAGCCGTCCCTTGAGCAACAGAGCGGTCTGGTTGTGGAGCAGGTGTCCCCACCAATGGTCGACGACGAACTCGGGGATCAGGACGGTGACGATGTCGTTCTGGAAGCGCGAGTCGAGCTCGTCGATGTAGCGGAGGATCGGCCGGGTGACCTCCCGGTACGGGTCGTAGACGATCTCGAGCGGGACGTCGATGGTGCGTTCGGCCCAGACCTTCTCGATCCGGTCCTGTTGTTCCTCGTCCGACACCACGGTGAGGGCGATGACGCGCGTGGGATTGAGCGATTTGGCGTAGGCGAGCGCGTCGAGCACACCGCGGTGGAGAGCACCGACGAGGACAACGACAGTGTGATTCATTCGCGGTGGCTTGTAGTCGGAAGGGATCTTCAGCTGCTCGCCCACCCGCCGGTAGTGCCGGCGGATGCCCTTGAAGAGCAGAACGATCGCCGGGATCACGATGATCGGCACCCAGGCGCCACTGGTGAACTTCGTGATCGCGACGATGAGCAGGACGACGAAGGTTGCAGCGGCGCCCACGCCATTGATGACGGTGTTGCGTTTCCAGCCCGGCTCTCGCAGTTTGAGATGGTGGCGAACCATTCCGGCCTGAGCGAGCGTGAACGAGGTGAACACACCCACCGCGTACAGGGGGATCAGCGCATTGGTAATGCCGCCGAACGCGACAATCAGGAGTCCGGCAAGGCCGGCGAGAACGACGATGCCGTTCGAGTAGACGAGTCGGTCGCCACGGTTCGCGAGCTGCCTCGGCAAGTGCCCGTCCTGCGCGATGATCGATGACAGCCGAGGGAACCCCGCATATGCGGTGTTGGCGGCCAGGGTCAGGATGGCGGCCGTAGCGAACTGGAGAATCACGTAGACGGGGCCGTCGCCGAACACCACCCGCCCCAGCTGCGAGATCACCGTCTCGTCGTCGCTCGGAAACGGATGGAGACGGCTCGCGAGGAGCGCGGTACCGAAGAACAGCGTGCCGAGGATGATCCCCATCCAGACCAGCGTCGTGGCGGCGTTCTTCGGCTCGGGTTTACGGAACGCGGGGACCCCGTTGCTGATCGCCTCGACGCCGGTAAGTGCAACCGCACCGGACGAGAAGCCCTTCAAGATCAGGAACAACCCCAGCGTCCCGCCGGCTTCGCGCGTGCCCTCGAACGCCTCCTGATCGAAGGGCACCGTGCCGATGTCACCGATGTAGCTACGGAACAACCCGAAGGCGATCAGTGCCGCCAAGACGATGATGTACACGTACGTTGGCGCCGCGAACAAGCGGCCCGACTCCTTGACACCGCGCAGATTGGCGACGGTGATGAACACGAGCAGGACGAGGCCGAGCTCGACCCGATGGGTAGCGAGACCCTGGAACGCAGGGATCGACACGATCGCGGCAACCCCCGCTGATATGGACACCGCGACGGTGAGGACGTAGTCGACGAGCAACGAGGCGCCGGCGACGAGCGATGGGTTCTCGCCGAGGTTCTC
>DASQTR010000505.1:0-2747 GCA_035641795.1 Ilumatobacter sp. | reverse complement strand
ACGGTCCACAGCGCCAGCCGCACGATGTCGGAGGTCACCGGCGAGTGTTCGGCGTGCCAACGGGCGGCGTTGGCGTAGGTGATGCCGTGAGTCATGTCGAGCCAACCGAAGTCGTCGTGGAAGTCGCGCTCGCCGTCGACGTCGTAGCGCAACAGGCGCTCGCTCACTGCCGTCGTCACCGTGTCGAGTAGGCCGTCGATGCCCGACCCCGCTCGCAGCGCGGCGCCCGCCGCCAATGCCGCCTCCGTGCGGTCGGAGCCGAGCAACGCGGTCAGCAGGCGTCCGTCGTCGTGCCAGTGCGGGTCGGGCGTCGCCGCCGCCTCGGCGAGCTCGGCGAGGTCGAGCTGCGCAAGGCCACGATGGAACAGCTTCATGTACGGCAGCTTGTCCTCGCGCGTCCCGTACACGATCGTGGGCACGAGGTACGGCAACACCGTGTCGGCGCGTTCCCAGCCGAGCCGCTCGAGCAACTGGAACGCTTTCTGTGAGTAGATCGCGCCGTGGCCGTACGACAACAGGTGATCCGAGACGATGTCGGTGAACCAGGGCCGGATGTCGTCGGCGCCGTAGCCGTGTGCGATGGCGCCCCGCAAGACGGCCTGGGCGGGCTCGAGCTCTTCAGCTTCAACGAACCGACGGAACTCGGCCCGCGGGTCGGCCGGCATCTCACGCAGTGGGTCGGGCAACGAGTTGACCGGCCGGTCGCGCTCCTCCTCGGCGACGCCGGCGATCGCCTGCACGATCGGCAGCGCCCGCTCGTCGCCGATGTAACGGTCGGTCATCGCCAGACAGTCGGTGAGCGAGGCGATCGCGTGGCCCCAGCCGAAGTCGGCCCGCGGTGCGCCGTAGGCGACCGCTTCCCAGATCAACTCGCCGGGGTTGGCGTCGGCGCGCAAGAGCCGTACCACGTCGCGCGACATCTGGCCGACGTAGCTCTTCTCCATCCCCCGCCGCAGGCTGGCGAGCAGCTGCGGTCGCAGCTCGTCGGGCGCCGGCTCGACGAGTGAGATGCTGATCGTGCCGTCGTCGGCCACATCGACGGCGTGTGTGCGCACGTCCTCCTCGCCGAGCAAACACCGGCCGTCGCTGACCCGGAACTTCCAGTTGTGCCAGGCACAGGTGAGCAGCTCACCGTCGAGGTCACCGGTCGTCAACCCGTAACCCTCATGCGGGCAGGCGTTGTCGAGGGCGTGGATTCCGGTCGAGGTGTGGACGACACACAGCCTGCGCCCGTCGACCTTGGCGAGCTTCATCGAGCCGATCGGGAACTCGGCCAGGTTGCCGACGACGGTGGCGCGGGTGTGCACGTCGATGCTCATGTCGCGAACCGTACGACTTCAAGTAGCGTTGAAGTCAAGTGTCCATGACGTTCAAACCCTCCGGATCCCGGCTGCTGACGGTCGGCGAGGTCGCGCGCCGGGCGGGGGTTGCCACCTCGGCGTTGCGCTTCTACGAGATGGAGGGCCTGATCCAATCGGAGCGCAACCCGGCGGGCCACCGCCGCTACCACGCCGACGTGCTGCGCCGGGTGAGCTTCATCCGCACCGCCCAGCTCGTCGGCCTGAGCTTGAGCGAGATTCGTGAGGCGCTCTCGTCGCTGCCCGACGGACGCACACCGAACTCGCGCGACTGGGCGCAGCTCGCCCGCTCATGGCAGCCCGTGCTCGACGAGCGGATCAAGCTGCTCACCCGGATGCGCGAGCAACTCGACTCGTGCATCGGATGCGGATGTCTGTCGCTCACAGCGTGCGGGCTGTGGAACCCCGGCGACGTCGCCGGTGAGACCGGACACGGCCCGCGCTACCTCCTCAGCGACGACCGCCCAGCCGGCCTGGAGTAACCAACTGACGCCTGGCACACTGCGACGGTGAGGATCCGGACGACGCACGTCGGTTCGTTGCCCCGGCCCGACTCGGTCACCGCCGTGCTCACCGCGCGGGAAGACGGCGGCCTACCGACACCGGCGGCGCGTGCATCCTTCGACGCCACCATCGCCGCCGCGGTGGTCGACGTCGTGCGCCAGCAGGTGGACCTGGGGATCGACCTCGTCTCCGACGGCGAGATGTCGAAGATCACGTACAGCACCTATGTGAAGGACCGGCTCACCGGCTTCGACGGCGACACGCCGCGCAAGCCGTCCCTGGATCTCGCTCCGTACGCCGAGCTGCGCGGCCGGCTGGCAGCGGCTGCCGGCGGCGCGCAGTCGTTCAAGCGTCCGTCCTGCGTGGGGCCGATCGACTACGTCGGCCACGCCGACCTCGATGCCGATCTGGCCCACCTCCGCGCCGCCGTCACGGCCGCCGGCCGCGCCCCGGCCGACGCGTTCGTCAACGCCGCATCGCCCGGACTGGTCACCGCCTTCCAGGGCAACGAGTACTTCCCGACCCACGAGGAGTACGTCGAGGCGGTCGGCGCCGCCATGCAGAGCGAGTACGAGGCGATCGTCGCCGCCGGCTTCACGCTGCAGCTCGACTGTCCCGATCTGGCGATGGCGCGGCACACCGGCTTCCAGGATCTCGACGACGACCAGTTCCTGCGCCGCGCCGCCCACCACGTCGCGGTGCTCAACCACGCAACACGGAACATCGCGCCGACGTCGATGCGAATGCACCTCTGCTGGGGCAACTACGAAGGTCCCCACGATCACGACATCGAGGTCGCCGCCGTGCTGCCGCTCGTGCTCGCCGCCCGGCCGTCGTCGATCCTGTTCGAGGCGGCCAACCCGCGCCACGCGCACGAGTGGCAGG